>NZ_PDBT02000029.1:0-29439 GCF_002551535.2 Neisseria sp. N95_16 | reverse complement strand
TCAGCAGCGAAGAACCGAACTATACCCCTCTCCCCAGACACCGTCAACTCCAACAAACAACAAATTTCTACAAAATCCAACAAATCGCTGTTTTACAATCAAATTTAATTTCAACTAATTTGCAAAAAAACTACTCCAACTACCCAAACTTATCAACGTTATATTCAAAAGGCCGTCTGAAAGAAAACTTTCAGACGGCCTTTGTTCTGCATAATCTACAACTAAAATGCATTTCTATTTAATACTTTAGTGGTAGCAAATCATTCAAAATAATACTTGCGCATTTGTTAACTATCTATTACATTTAAGCCATGGTCGTGATGAATTCATTTTCAACCGACTTAGAAAAAGCCAAGATAGCAAAGGTTATAAAAATAGAAGAGACTGGTAATACCAACGCAATATCCCAATAAAAGAGCTGCTTTATATAGCAGCTCTTTTCCATTTTGCTTATTGCGGCAAGATGATTTCCAAAACAAACTTACTGCCGACATAAGCCAACACCAAACTGCTGAAACCGATAATTGTCCAAATCGCTGCTTTTTTACCGCGCCATGCCATCATGCTGTGTTTCAGCAATAAGCCGCCGTAAATCAACCACGATAAAATGCCGAATACAGTTTTATGAGTAAAGGTGACCGGCTTGCCAAATACGCTTTCGGCGAAGAATGTTCCGCTGACCACAGAATAAGTCAATAACACAAAGCCAACCAACATACCGCGGAACATCAATTTTTCTAAGCTCAATAGTGGCGGTAGAAATGTGACCAATGATGACATTTTGCGCTTATGCAGACTTCGGTTTAACAGCAAAATCAATACGGCAAACAGCGTGACAATTCCGAATAAGCCGTATGCCAATAATGATGTGCCCACATGCAGCATAAAGGGGATATCGCTGATTTCATAACCGATGAATTTGCCTGGGAAAATCATGCCTAATAATAAAGACAGCGCCGCACACGGATATAAAAGTAATTGCAATCCGCGCAAACAATAAAAGAAGCTGCCTAAGCAATACATCATCAGCATCAGCCACACAATCAGGCTGATGGAATAACCGAATCCCGTAATCAACACTTGATCTCTGACGACCGGCAGCAATAAAGCCGCGCCATGTACCAGCAACGCCACGCCCAATACCATTAATTCGGCATGGATGGGATACGCCTGATCGCGGTGTTTTTTATGGCGCATCCACACAAAGCCCGACAATCCGGCGTACACCAGCATCAGGCAAATCAAAATTATCGGCATAACAAACTTTCTCTGTACGCATATTCATAACCGCGTACGATAGTGTAAAATAAAACCGATTTTATTTTATCAAATAATGCTCTCTTGTGGGCAGCTATTCTCATTATCAAGGATAAGCATGTTAGACAACTTAACCAACCGCTTCAGCAGCGTTTTGAAAAACATCCGCGGCCATGCAAAATTAACTGAAGACAATATTAAAGAAGCTTTGCGTGAAGTCCGCCTGGCTTTGCTGGAAGCCGACGTAGCCTTACCGGTCGTCAAAGAATTCATCAACAATGTCAAAGAAAAAGCACTCGGCCAAGAAGTCGCCGGCAGCCTGACACCCAACCAAGCCTTTATCGGCGTGGTGAACGATGCCCTGATTGAATTGATGGGCAAAGAAAACACATCGCTGGATTTATCCGTTGCACCGCCTGCTGTGGTATTGATGGCCGGTTTGCAAGGTGCGGGTAAAACCACAACTGTCGGCAAATTGGCGCGCTTGCTGAAAACCGAGCAAAAGAAAAAAATTCTGGTGGTGTCTGCCGACGTGTACCGCCCTGCTGCGATTGAACAATTGCGTTTATTGGCCGAACAAGTCGGTGTGGATTTCTTCCCTTCCGACATCAGTCAAAAACCGGTTGATATCGCTCGTGCCGCGGTGGATTATGCCAAGAAGCATTTCTATGATGTATTGATGGTCGATACTGCCGGTCGTTTGGCCATCGATGAAGAGATGATGAACGAAATCAAAGTGCTTCATGCGGCCGTTAATCCCGTGGAAACGCTGTTCGTCATCGACTCCATGCTGGGTCAAGATGCGGTAAACACTGCCCAAGCCTTTAACGAAGCCTTGCCGCTTACCGGTGTCATTCTGACCAAAATGGATGGTGACGCGCGTGGTGGTGCGGCCTTGTCTGTGCGCCATGTGACCGGCAAGCCGATTAAATTCATCGGTATCGGCGAAAAAGTCACCGGCTTGGAACCGTTCCACCCAGACCGCATCGCCAGCCGCATTTTGGGCATGGGTGACGTATTGAGCCTGATTGAAGACGTTCAGCGCGGCATCGATGAAGAAGCTGCCGCCAAGATGGCGAAGAAAATCCAAAAAGGCAAAGGCTTCGACCTGAATGATTTTAAAGAACAAATCCAGCAAATGCGCAACATGGGTGGCTTAGAAAGCCTGATGTCGAAAATGCCGGGCGAACTTGGCCAGATTTCCAAACAAATCCCTGAAGGCACTGCCGAAAAAGCCATGGGCAAAGTTGAAGCCATTATCAACTCGATGACTCCGAAAGAGCGTGCCAACCCTGCTTTAATCAAAGCCAGCCGCAAACGCCGCATCGCAGCCGGTGCCGGCACCAATGTGCAGGAAGTGAACAAAATGCTGAAGCAATTCGAGCAATCTCAGCAAATGATGAAAATGTTTAGCGGCAACGGCATGTCGAAGCTGATGAAAATGGCTAAAGGCATGAAGGGCATGAAAGGGATGTTCCCGGGCACGTAATGTTGTTTGCTTGAATGCATATAAAGATAAAAGATAAAGGCCGAGACCTTTGCAAAATCCCCATCTTTGGCACATTTCTTCGTTGTGCGCTGCTCGAAAGCTTGACTATCTTTATGATATGTCTGCGCTTTCTGTGCTGCTACAACTTCGAACTGTACTCAAATTTGGGGTTTTACAAAGGTCTTAGGCCGTCTGAATCATTTTTTCAGACGGCCTTTTATATTAAAAACATGCCGTCTGAAACCTTTCAGACGGCATGTTTTATTCACACTTTAGTGCTTAAAATACTTATGCACCAAATACTTTCAAACGCTCTGCCAACGGGGCAAATTCTTTATCACCGGCTGGTGCTTCAATGCCGCCGATAACCATTTGCGCGCGTAAAGTCCAGCTTTCCGGTAAGTCGTATTCCTTGGCAATCGCCTCATCCGGCAGCGGGTTGTAGTGTTGCAGGTTGGCACCGACACCGGCTGCAGCCAAAGTCGTCCAAATCGCATATTGATGCATGGCGTTGCTGTGTTCCGCCCAAATCGGGAAGTTTTCCGCATAAGACGGGAATTGCGCTTGCAAGCCTTTTACCACGGTTTGGTCTTCAAAGAACAAAACCGTCGCGGCACCGGCTTTAAAGCCGTTTAATTTTTGCTCGGTTGGTGCAAATTTTTCAGCCGGAACAATTTGACGCAACGCATCTTCGACAAAGCCCCATACTTTTTCATGTTCCGCACCAAACACCACCACAACGCGGGTCGATTGCGAATTAAACGAAGACGGCGTGTGCAACACGGCATGTTCGATGATTTGATTCACTTCATCATTGCTGATTGGCAGGTTTTTGTTTAATGCGTAAATCGAACGACGGGTTTCTGCTGCTTGCTGTACATCTTGATAAGCCATTTTCATTCCTTTATATCAATGAGATTTTTTAAATTGGTTGTCCAACGCCCACGCGCCGCCGCCCGCTGCGGCAATGTAGATGAAAATAAAGCTGAACAAAGCAGCTGCTTCGCCACCATTCAACAAAGGCAATAAAGCGTTGGGTTCGGTGTGTGCCATAAAATAGGCCACCGCCATCTGTCCAGACAGGATAAACGCTACCGGACGGGTAAACAAGCCCAGCAACAGTAAAATCCCGCCAACAAATTCTAAAATACCGGCCAAGCCGTAAATAGAGAAAATCTGCAAACCGTCAAACATTTCAATATGCGGCAGGGCAAACAGCTTGGCCGAGCCGTGCAGCATAAACATATACGCAGCAGCAATGCGCAGAATCGACAAGAGCATAGGTTGGAAGTGAGTTAAGAAATTCATTTTGTTTTTTCTTCTTGGTTAAGCATCAATGAACGCAGTATAGATAATTCTTTTTGGTTAATATATACTCTTTTCATTGACACACTATTTCCAGATAAGAAAACATGGATACCTTATTCAGCTTAAAAGTCTTCCGCCATGTGGTGCAAGACGGCAGCTTCACCCGTGCCGCCGAGCAGCTCAATATTTCCACCGCAATGGCCAGCAAACACGTCAGCCATTTGGAAAACACCATACAAGCCAAGCTGCTGCACCGCAACAGCCGCAACCTGCACTTAACCGAAGCAGGCGAAGAATACTACCGCCAATGCAGCTACGCGCTCGATACCCTCGACACCGCCGCACAAAAAGCCGCCGGCGGCACCGACAAACCGCAAGGCATGCTGCGCGTGACCATGCCGCTTTGGTTTGCCAGCAGCTTATTGAGCGGCTGGCTGGTGGAATACCGCGAACGCTATCCCGAAGTCACGCTGGATTTGGTGCTCGACAACCGTCACGTCGATTTGATTGCCGAAGGTTTCGACTTGGCCTTGCGCGTGTCGAAAACACCCAGCCCTTCGCTGATTGTGAAACCTTTGGCGGTAATTCAGTTTGTTTTGGTCGCTTCACCCGAATACATCCGCCGACACGGAAAACCGGCCACGCTGGAAGAAGTGATGCAGCACCAAGCGATTCTGCCGTCCTATACCAACCAGCGCACTGTCGAAATCACCCACACCACCAGCGGCGAAAAATCCATGCTCAGCCTGAAGCCGGTGATGCTCACCGACAATACGCTGATGGTGCGCGAGCTGGTGAAAACCGGTGGCGGCATCGGCTATCAGCCGCTGATGGTGGTGCAAAAAGATTTAGAAGATGGCACGCTCGTGCGCCTGTTGCCCGAATACACCATGGTAAACGAGCAACTCAACGCCGCTTATGTTGACCGCGCGTTTTTGAGCGCGAAGGTGCGCAGCTTTATTGATTTTATTAACGAGAAGATTCAGCAGACGAACGGTTGATGCACACATAAAAAGGCCGAGACTTTTGCAAAACTCGTCAATTTTCAGAAACCTTTAAACCGTCATTCCCGTGCAGGCGGGAATCCAGAAAATCAAACTACTGAAATAGTTAAATATTCCTGAAGTCTATAGGTCTGGATTCCCGCCTACGCGGGAATGACGAGCATAGTTTTCTTGGTTTAAATGGAGTTTTGCAAAAGTTTCAGGCCGTCTGAAAATCAGCATAGATTTTCAGACGGCCTTTTCAATTAATCTCACTCAACGTAGCATATCCGCCAACGTTTCTTCTACTTTTGCTTTCACTTCCGCACCAAAACGACGGCTCAGCAATTTAGTTAAATCATCTTCCGGCGTGTAATTCACCAATTCAGGCGCTTTCACCACATCGCGAGCCACGCTGTAAATGCTGCCGAAATCATCAATCAAGCCGACATTTTTCGCTTCCAAACCGGTATAAACACGGCCGCTGAAAATATCGGGATTTTCTTTTTCTTTCAAACGGTTGCCACGGCCTTCGCGCACGGCTTTAATGAATTCGCCATGAATTTGGTCCAGCATCTGCTGCCAAATTCCCGCCTGCTCAGGTGATTCAGGGGTAAACGGATCACCCATGCCTTTGTTGCTGCCCGATGTTTTCAGACGGCGTTTGACACCGAGTTTGTCCATCATTTCCGAAGCATCAAAACCTCCACTAATCACACCAATACTGCCCACAACGCTGGACGGATCGGCATAAATTTTATCGGCGGCTGCGGCAATGTAATAGCAGCCTGAAGCGCAGGTATCTTCCGCCACCACATACACCGGCACATCTTTATGCAAGGCTTTCAGACGGCGGATTTCGTTGAAGGCAATGTTCGACACCACCGGCGAACCGCCCGGACTGTTGGCGCGAATCACAATCGCTTTGGCGTTGCCGTTTTTATACGCCGCTTCCATGCTCTCACGCAGCATCTGCACTTGGTCGTCGTAACCACCGCCGATGGTGCCGCTTAAATTAATCACAGCGGTGTGGGCTTTGGCGGTGCCCATCGCCATCGGGCTGCTTTTCTTACCACTTTGGCTCATGCTGAAAATAAATGACACAAACACCAGCAAACCGATCACACGCCAAAAGTTTTTCCAAAAGCGTGCGCGGCGGCGGTCTTTATAGGCTTCGAGCAACACTTCGCGCAAGGTGTGGCGCTCCCAGCTTTCAGACGGCATCTGATCCGGATGTTCTTGAACTTGGTCGCCTTGGCGGCGGATTCGGTATTGCATGATGATTCTCTGTGATTAAACGCAAGCTGTGATTGTATAACAAATAGCCGTCTGAAACATGTGATTTTCAGACGGCATACTGATTCAGACGGCCTTTATTGATTTGCCCCGTTGCGCGCCATTTCCAATGCCGTTGCCACCGCCACCATCAGGCTGCCCGAATCGGCCTTGCCGCTGCCGGCCAAATCCAAGGCCGTGCCGTGATCAACCGATGTGCGGATAAACGGCAGCCCCAAGGTCACGTTCACGCCCTGCCCGAAACTTGCATATTTCAAGGTCGGCAAGCCTTGGTCGTGATACATCGCCAACACCGCGTCGGCATCTTTGAGCATAAACGGTTGAAACACGGTATCGGCCGGATAAGGCCCGCGCACATCGATGCCCTGTGCTTGTAAGTTGTTCAGCGCAGGGTTAATCACTTCGATTTCTTCCCAGCCCAAATGACCGCCCTCGCCCGCGTGCGGATTCAAGCCCGTCACCAAAATGCGCGGCTGGGCAATGCCGAATTTATCGCGCAAATCGGCGTGCAGAATCTGCGCCACCGATTCCACCAATGGCTGCGTAATCGCGGCGGCCACGTCTTTCAACGGCAGATGCGTGGTGACTAAAGCCACGCGTAAACCGCCGCCGGCAAGCATCATCACCACTTGCTCGGTGTTGCTTTTTTCGGCCAGATATTCGGTGTGGCCGCTGAAAAAATGTCCGCTGGCATGGCCGTCGTTAATCACGCCTTTGTGCAGCGGCGCGGTGACCATACCGGCAAACAGGCCGTCTGAAATGCCTTGGTAAGCCGTATCCAATAATTGCAACACATACGCAGCATTATTCGGATTCAGACGGCCTGCCTCGCATGGTTCATTCAACGGCACATGCCACACTTCCAATACGCCGTTTTGCTGTTTAGACGGCCTTTGCGCATTGAAATCAACCAATTGCACCGCTTTGCCCAGCATATCAGCACGCTGTTGCAATAAGGTTTTGTCGCCCAACACTACTGGACGGCACGGCAAATCAGCAAAGGCCAAATCCAAGCAAATATCGGGGCCGATACCGGCAGGTTCGCCGCTGGTAACGGCTAAAATCGGTTGGGACATGGTCGTTCCTTTATAGTGAAAATCGGCATCAGTTTCCCCCAGTCGCCACGTTTTTTCAAGCCTTGCACCGAATTTTTGCGGCTAAACCGCGTTGCCTGCATCAGGGCTTATTGTTCAATTATTTTATCGCTGCACCGCAAAGCAAAATTAATGCGTCGCTCCATATCTGCTTACTCAAAATATTAATGATAATTATTCTTTTTTATGATAATCTATTTGCGTTTTAATAAAATAACGTCATCACACACATCATGTTAGAAATCAGCTCATCTAATCTTTGGACGGCTTTCGGCATCACGCTGGCCGCGGGCTTGTTTACCGTATTGGGCAGTGGCTTGGTGATGTTTTCTAAAACACCCAATCCGCGCGCCTTATCGTTTGGCTTGGCCTTTGCCGGCGGCGCGATGGTTTATGTCGCTCACCGAAATTTTCGACAAATCCAGAGAGGCATTCGCCCAAGCGCACGGCGAATCGCATGGCTTTGCCGCCGCCACGATTGCCTTTTTAATCGGCATGGCCGCCATTGCGCTGATCGACCGCCTTGTGCCCAACCCGCATGAAACCTTAGATGCCAACGACCCTGCATTTCAAGAAAGCCGCCGCCAACACGTCGCCCGCATCGGCATGATGGCGGCGTTTGCCATCACCGCGCACAACTTCCCCGAAGGCTTGGCCACTTTTTTCGCCACACTCGAAAGCCCGACACTCGGTATGCCGCTGGCTTTTGCCATTGCCATCCACAACATTCCCGAAGGCATTTCGATTGCCGCGCCGGTTTATTTTGCCACGCGCAACCGCAAACTTACTGTCTTGGCCTGCCTCGCTTCCGGTTTGGCCGAACCTTTGGGTGCAATTTTGGGCTACACCCTGCTCAAACCGTTTCTTTCTCCAGCCATTTTCGGCAGCGTGTTCGGCATCATCGCCGGCGTGATGGTGTTCCTTGCCTTAGACGAATTATTGCCCGCCGCCAAACGCTATTCAGACGGCCACAAAACCGTGTACGGCCTCACCTCCGGCATGGCGGTGATTGCCTTGAGCTTGGTATTGTTTCATTTTTGAATGATTTAAAAATTGATGCATAAAGGCCGTCTGAAACCGGAATAGGTTTCAGATGGCCTTTTTATTGCCATACATCAAGCTTGCTAGATGATTGAATAGTCAACTACTTAAAATTACATTACCATTGTCACAATTTTGTAATATTTCTCATTTTTGTTATCCCCGTCAAGCTGCCAAGCTTTGCGCAGCTTGGTTTATTTTTTTCCATTTAAATTTAAGGATGTTTTATGTTGTCATTCCTGAAGTCCAAACCGGGTACCCCTGTACCCGAAGCGGAAATACTCGACCGCTACAACCGCTTGCGTTGGCAGGCATTATTCGGCATTTTTATCGGTTATGCCGCCTACTATATCCTGCGTAACAACTTCTTGCTCTCATCGCCTGAACTCATCAGCGAATTCGGATTCACTAAAAAAGACATCGGCTTTATTTCCGGCACCATGTTGGTGGTGTATGGCATCAGTAAAGGCGTAATGTCGGCGCTGGCAGACAAATCCAACCCGAAACACTTTATGATTTTCGGTTTGGTAATGTCGGGCGTGGTCAATCTGATGATGGGTTTTTCCGCTTCGTTTTGGATTTTCCTGTTTTTGTGTATTCTCAACGGTATTTTTCAAGGCATGGGCGCAGGTCCAGCTTATGTAGTATTGGCCAGCTGGTTCCCGCGTAAATCACGCGGCGTGACTACTGCCTTCTTCAACATCTCCCACAACGTCGGCGGCGGCTTGGTGGCCCCGATTGCCGGTGGCGCCATTGCTTGGCTCGGTACCGAACATTGGCAGGCCGCACACTTCATCGTGCCGACAGCCATTGCAGCAATTATTGCAGTAATTGTCTACATTTTTGGTAAAGGCCGTACCTACAACGAAGGTTTGCCGCCGATGAACCAAATTCTGAACAATGCCGACGAAGAATTGGTGGTGACCAAAACCGAAGACATCGATTTGACCACTTGGCAGATTTTCAAACAATACATCTTAAAAGACATCAATGTTTGGTTCGTTTCTTTTATCGACGTGTTCACCTACATGATCCGCTTCGGCGTATTGACTTGGCTGCCGCTGTATCTCTTGGAAACCAAAGGCTTCAGCAAAGGCCAAATGGCCACCGCATTTGCCATTTTCGAATGGGCGGCGATTCCGTCAACCCTGCTGGCCGGTTATGTGACCGATAAATACTTCAAAGGCAAACGCATGCCCTTGGCCATCGTCACCTTGCTCGGCGTGGGTACCGCCATCTTCGCCTACTGGGGCGGACAAGACTTGGCCACCGTCACCATCGGCGCGGGCATTGTCGGCTGCTTGATTTATGTACCGATGTTCTTATCATCATTGCAAGCCATCGAACTGGTGCCGTCATTCGCCGCCGGTTCCGCCACCGGCTTGCGCGGCCTGTTGAGCTATGTGTTGGGCAGCTTCTCCGGCACCGCCCTATTCGGCATTTTGGCTGAACGCTACGGCTGGGATGCAGGCTTTTACCTGCTGCTGTTTGCTGTCGTGGCGTGTATTTTCTGCTGCTACATGACCCACCGCGGCGTGATGAAGTTGGAACAGAAAAAACTGAATGTTTCACAATAATATAGCGTTGAACTGAAAGGCCGTCTGAAAATAATGTGTTTTCAGACGGCCTTTTCTTTACCGACCAAACAAATTCGCAATCATCTCAACCTGTTCATCACTTGTTTGTGTTTCGCCTAAACGCGCAGCCACTGCCCATTCGCCACTCAAGCCATATTCGGCGGAAATTTCCGCCCACTTTTCCAGCTTGGTTTCATCGGTGGCATTTTTTGGCAACGGCTCAGTTTTGATGATGGTTTTAGGTATGGTCATAACCAACTCCTTTTGGGCAATAATATGATTATAAAAGAAACAAGGCCATCTGAAAGGGTAAACTTTCAGACGGCCTTTTATGATTTCAAGCAGTTAAGCTCAATCATCAATCTTTCAATTTCGCCAACTGGCTTTGCACCTTAGCCATTTTGTCTTCCAACTCGGCCAATTCGGTGCGGTCTTTTTCCACCAAATGCGCCGGTGCTTTGTCGGTGTAGCCGGGCTTGCTCAGTTTGGCGTTGAGTTTGTCCAAGGCTTTTTGCAGTTTTTCGGCTTCTTTGGTCAGACGCGCGGTTTCGGCAGCTTTGTCGATTTCCACTTTCAGCATCAGGCGAGCGCCGTTGCACACGGCTACTGGGGCATCGTCACCTTCCGGCAGGGTTTCAACCAGCTTGGCTTCGGTCAGGCGTGTCATTGACGGCAGGTATTTCAGCAGATCTTCAATGTCGCTGCTGCCTTCAATAAACAGCGGCGCTTTAACATTCGGTGCAATGCCCATTTCGCCGCGTAAGTTACGCACGGCGCCAATCAGGTCTTGCAGCGCGGTCATTTTATCAAAGGCCGTCTGAACGATTTTACCTTCATCGGCTACCGGCCATGCGGCAATCATGATGCTGTCGGTTTGCTTGGCGTTGGCCAGCGGGGCGACGGTTTGCCACAATTCTTCAGTGATGTACGGCATGATTGGATGCAGCAGGCGCAGAATCACTTCCAATACGCGCACAAGCGTGCGACGGGTGGTGCGCTGGGTGGTCGGGCAGCCGGTTTGGATTTGCACTTTGGCCAGCTCGATGTACCAGTCGCAGAAATCGTTCCACACGAATTCATACAGCGTTTGCGCGGCCAAGTCAAAGCGGTAGGTATCGAAAGCTTCGGTCACGGCGGCTTCGGTTTGCTGCAGGCGACCGATAATCCATTGGTCAACGAAGGTGTAGGCCAGCGGATCGGTTTCGTTTTGGCCGCAGTCTTTGTCTTCCACGTTCATCAGCACGAAATTGGTGGCGTTCCACAATTTATTGCAGAAATTGCGGTAGCCTTCGGCACGTTTGAAGTCGAAGTTTACGCTGCGACCAAGGCTGGCGTAGCTAGCCATGGTAAAGCGCAAGGCATCGGCGCCGAATACGGGAATGCCTTCGGGGAACAGTTTCTTCGTGGCTTCAATCACTTGCGGTGTTTTTTCAGGGCGACGCAGACCGGTGGTGCGTTTCACCAAAAGCTGCTCTAAATCGATGCCGTCAATCAAATCCACCGGATCAATCACGTTGCCTTCGGATTTCGACATTTTTTTGCCTTCGTGGTCGCGCACGATGCCGTGGATATACACGTCTTTAAACGGTACTTTGCCGGTGAAGTGGGTGGTCATCATAATCATGCGCGCCACCCAGAAGAAGATGATTTCGTAACCGGTCACCAACACATTACTTGGCAAAAAGGCTTTCAATTCATCGGTTTCAGACGGCCAGCCCAAGGTTGAAAACGGCACTAAAGCCGATGAGAACCATGTGTCTAACACGTCTTCATCGCGGGTCAAACCGGTTTGGCCGGCCAATTTTTCTGCTTCTTCTTGGTTGCGGGCAACAAATACATTGCCTTGCTCGTCATACCAAGCCGGAATTTGATGACCCCACCACAATTGGCGCGAGATACACCAATCTTGAATGTTGTTCATCCATTGGTTGTAAGTATTCACCCAGTTTTCAGGAATGAATTTCACCGCGCCGCTGTCCACCGCGTGTTTGGCTTTTTGCGCCAAGCTCATGCCTTTAAACTCGCTCTCCGGCTCGACACCGTTTGGCGTAGCAGACATCGCCACAAACCATTGGCTGGTCAGCATAGGCTCAATCACTGAGCCGGTGCGGTCGCCTTTCGGCGTCATCAGCGTGTGCGGTTTCACTTCGGCCAGCAAACCTTGCGCTTCCAAATCGGCCAGCATTTGTTTGCGTGCGGCAAAGCGGTCGAGTCCGGCATAGCTTTCCGGCAGGGCAAAGCCTGATTGCGCTTCGCCTTTGAAGTTGAACACTTCGGCTTGGCTCAATACTTTGGCTTCCAAGTCGAACACGTTCACCAACACGGTGTCGTGGCGCTTGCCGACTTCGTAGTCGTTGAAATCGTGTGCGGGGGTGATTTTCACGCAGCCGGTACCGAAATCTCTTTCTACATATTCATCAGCAATCACGGGGATTTTACGGCCGGTCAGCGGCAGCAGTAATTCTTTGCCGATTAAGTGGGCGTAGCGTTCGTCTTCAGGGTTCACGGCCACAGCCACGTCGCCCAAAAGGGTTTCGGGGCGGGTGGTGGCGACAATCACGCTTTCAGACGGCGTGTCGGCCAGCGGATAGCGGATGTGCCACATCGAGCCTTGTTCTTCCACGCTTTCCACTTCCAAATCGGACACGGCAGTGCCCAACACAGGATCCCAGTTTACCAAACGTTTGCCGCGGTAAATCAGGCCTTGTTCAAACAGGCGCACAAACACTTCGGTCACGGTTTCGGCGCGCACGTCGTCCATGGTGAAGTATTCGCGCGACCAATCGGCCGAGCAGCCGACACGGCGCATTTGCTCGGTAATCGTGCCACCGGAAATGTTTTTCCATTCCCATATTTTTTCTAAGAAGGCTTCGCGACCCAAATCATGGCGTGAAATGTTTTCTGCCGCCAGTTGGCGCTCAACCACGATTTGCGTGGCGATACCGGCGTGGTCGGTGCCCGGAATCCAGGCCGTGTTGCAGCCTTTCATGCGGTAGTAGCGGGTCAGGCCGTCCATGATGGTTTGGTTGAACGCGTGCCCCATGTGCAGCGTGCCGGTTACATTCGGCGGCGGCAATTGAATGGAGAATGCGGGTTTGGCCAAATCCATGTGGGGTTGGAAATAGCCTTGTTTTTCCCAGTTTTGATAATGTTTGCCTTCGATTTCGGCGGGATTGTATTTGTCTAGCATGATGGATTCTGTTGAATAAAAATATGACAAAACATCCGCCCTGCCCTTAAAAGATTAGCACTTAAAGGTGCAGCGGATGTCGAAAATAAGATAGCCTTGATTATAACGCAAAAAGGCCGTCTGAAACGAGATTTGCGCTTCAGACGGCCTCGGGTTTACATCTGCTTGGCGACAGCCATAAACAATACAGCTTATTTATTTTTGTCGGCCTTGGCTTCTTTTTTCAAAGAAGCGTACAGCTCTGGATCGCGGTTTTTCAGCAAAGAAGCAACGGCCAGATCATCGCGGTTGACTTTTGACAAGTCCACACGTTCGATATGCACCAGTCGCAACAGCTCACGTACCGGCTTAGGCATGTTGCGGCCGGACTCGTAACGTGAACCACCGGACTGGGTCACACCGATGCGGCTCCAAAAGTCCATTTGATTTAAACCGAGTTTTTTGCGGATGTCGCGGATATTGTCAATTTTCTCAAACGACTTCATGAGATTTCCTTCTTAATGTCTGATATTGTCATCTAAACGGACGGTAAAAATTTTACTGGTCAAGCCTCGAGAACGGCCTGTTGAAAAGTAAAGCATCCACTCTATACCGTTTTCCCTAATTATACAGATATATCCGACACATCATTCAAGAGAAATGTGATGATTTTGGCCGGCAACCGGAATAAATCCCGGTTGCCGGCCAATTATTGATACTTTCTTAAAGAAAATCAATTACTTAAAATACTTAAAATGATAAACACCGCTCTTCTTGTCTATTTTTTACAAAAAACCTACTTTTGTTTACGGTTTACCGCTTGCCGGGCTGATGGTCAGAATCTCATAACCGGTTTCGGTCACCAAAACTTCGTGCTCCCATTGGGCTGACAAAGAGCGGTCTTTCGTAACCACTGTCCAACCGTCGGGAAGTATACGCAAATGACGTTTGCCTTGGTTAATCATTGGCTCAACGGTAAAAATCATGCCCGGTTCGAGCACCAAGCCTTGGCCTTTTTGGCCGTAGTGTAACACTTGCGGCGCTTCGTGGAAGCCGCGACCGATGCCGTGGCCACAGAATTCCTGCACCACCGAATAGCCGGCATTTTCGGCAACCTGCTGACAAGCATAGCCGACATCGCCCAAAGTCGCACCCGGTTTGACTGCTTCAATACCGGCCATCATCGATTCGTGAGTCACGTCAATCAGACGTTGGGCAAACGGTTTCACTTCGCCAACGGTAAACATACGGCTGGAGTCGCCATGAAAACCGTCTTTTTTAATGGTTAAGTCGATATTCAAAATATCGCCTTCTTTCAAAGGCTTATCATCAGGAATACCATGGCAGATAACGTGATTGACAGACGTGCAGCATGATTTCGGATACGGTGGATTGCCGTAATTCAAAGGCGCCGGATAGCCGCCTTGTACATTGACATGGTAGTCATACACCAGCTTGTCGATTTCATTGGTGGTGATGCCCGGTTTCACAAACGGGGTAATATAATCGAGCGCTTCGGCGACCAAGCGGCCGAGTTCACGCATTTTCTCGATTTCTTCGGGGGTTTTAATTGATACTTCATCCATCATGTTGATACATTCCTTCATGTTTTCAGACGGCCTAGTCATGGGAACTGATGAATGATTCCCTAGGCCGTCTGAAAGGTTTAAAACTGTGGCCTACCGCCCGCGCATCAGAATAAATTATCGATGACATCTTTGTGCTGCGGTTTCGGTTGCGGTGCCGGCTTTGCTTCGCTGCGCGGTTGGGTAGGCGTAGCTGGTTCAGCCGGACTTGGCGGAGTCGGGGTCACCGCCGGGCTTGGGAAAGATGGTGCCGGCTGAGTCTGCGGTGTTTCTATCGGGCGTATACGGTTGCCGTCACTGCGCGGACGGGCGCGGCGTGGCACTTCTTGCGTTGCAAGCGGTTCAGTGCGGCTGTGAGACGGTTCAGAATTGATAAACGGATTGTCTGCGGCCTGCCGGTCGCGATCGGCTTTATTTTGTCCGCCTGTGGGGGTACGCGCCGTATTGACGGCATCCGGATTCAAGATAACGGTTTCTTGGCTGCTGCCATCGGGTTTCCATACTTCAACGCGATTGGCTTCGCGCTGCTGTTTTTGTACCTGCTCTTCCTGACGGCGCTCTTCGTCACGCGGTTTAAACGTACCGACGACGCCGATAATCAATGCAATAATGGCCAAAACACAGACAGCTAAGATAGTCGTAATCAAGTGTTTCGGTCTGAGTTGGAATTTCTGTTTTGCCATGAATAGAAACTGTCCGTTGGTGTGGCGAATCAAAGATTCGGTAAAGCCGTCTGAAGGGTTTCAGACGGCATTCTTATCATTATGGGGTATAGTTTTGATACAGGGTCACGACTTTCTGTACACCTAGTGTGGTACTGACTTTTTGGGTAACCAAAGCCTGCTCTTCAGGCGTGAGAATGCCCATCACATAAGTCACGTTGTCATACGTCACGATTTTAGTGCGCGCTTGGGTGGCCGGTTTCACGCCCAACAAAGTGGCGCGCACTTTGGAAGTGCCCCAAGTATCGGCGCTGACGTTACCGAAAGTACGGGTTGGCGTGGCTACGGTGATGTAGTTGTAAATGCCTTCCGCAGCCTGCTCGGAACGGGCGATTTGTTCGACAAAACGTTTTTCGCCTTCGGTCGCCACTTGACCCAGCAGCAATAAACGACGGTTGTAGCTAACCACATTGATTTTGGGCTGGTAATCAGCAGTTTGATTGTTTTGGCGTAGATAAGACAATGCGGTTTGCTCGACACGCAAGGCCATCACATTATCGTCGGTTTGCGCACCGGTGGTGCGGCGGTCAACCGCAGATTTGGTGCCCACAGCCGCGCCGCCGACCACAGCGCTGACGCAGCCGCTCAAAGTTGCTGCCAACAAAGCTGCCGTCAGCAAGGTTTGGAATGGTTTGTTCATAAACGTCCTTTCGGATGATGTCAAACAGGTTTCAGACGGCCTTGATTGAATAAGGCCGTCTGAACAGAAATCACATGCCTTCGAGCAGCATGGTATCGATGCAGTCACACATCGCGTGAATCAGCAGGATATGGTTTTCCTGAATGCGGGCAGTACGCGGGTGCGGCACGTTGAGCAACACATCGCTGTCTTTCAGCATGGCCGCCATTTTGCCGCCGTCACGGCCGGTCATGGCGATGACGTGCATATCACGCTCGTGCGCCGCTTTCATTGCTTCGATGACGTTGCCGGAATTGCCCGAGGTGGAAATGCCAATCAACACATCACCGGCACGACCTAAAGCGCGCACCTGCTTGCTGAAAATATGCTCGAAACCATAATCGTTGCCGATGGCGGTGAGCGCAGATGTATCGGTGGTGAGCGCCACTGCGGCCAATTCCATGCGTTCTTTTTCAAAACGGCCGGTCATCTCGGCAGCAAAGTGTTGCGCATCGGCAGCTGAACCGCCGTTGCCGCACACCAAAATTTTGCCGTCGTTCATCAAGCATTGCAGCAGCAATTGCGCGGCTTCTGCGGTCGGCTCAACCAACACTTGCGCCGCCTGCTGCTTGGCTTCGATACTTTCGCTAAAATGCGCCGCCACGCGCTCTTGTAATGTCGTCATCTAATCAATCAACCTGTGATGTTTTGCACCCATTCGGGCGGTTGGCTTCCCTGAATCAGCACCGCATCCAAGCGGCATGGCGCGTGATTCAGGCCGTGTTGTTGCAAATAATACTCTACACTTCGTTGCAATTTCAATAATTTGGACGAAGAAATACTGTATGCCGCCCCGCCGAATTGCTGGTTTTTGCGGTATTTTACTTCAACAAACAGAATCATGTTACCGTTTTTGACAATCAGGTCGATTTCCCCATACGGACAATGCCAGTTGCGTGCCACTAATCGGCAGCCCTGCTGCTGCAAAAACACCAGCGCCGCATCTTCGCCTGCCGCGCCCTGTTTGTGGTTTAAACGCATATCTTGTTCCCCTTAATATATAATGAGCGCACTTTCTTTCAGACGGCCTCAATGCCGTAAAACATCATGATTCAAAAACACCATCAAAAAGCCTGCGACAGCCTGAGCGCGCAAACATTATACGTGGTCGCCACCCCCATCGGCAATTTGGCCGACATCACCCTGCGCGCCTTGGCCGTGTTGAAAACCGCCGACATCATCTGCGCCGAAGACACGCGCGTGACCGCCCAATTATTGAGCGCTTACGGCATACAGGGCAAACTCGTCAGCGTGCGTGAACACAACGAGCAGCACATGGCCGACAAAATCATCCAATACCTTTCAGACGGCCTGATGGTGGCGCAAGTCTCCGACGCCGGCACCCCTGCCGTGTGTGACCCGGGTGCGAAACTGGCCGAACGCGTGCGCCAAGCCGGCTATAAAGTGATGCCGGTGGTCGGTGCCAGCGCGGTGATGGGCGCACTCAGCGTCGCCGGCGTGAGCGAGCCGAATTTCTATTTCAACGGCTTTTTGCCGCCGAAATCGGGCGAACGGCAGAAACTGTTCGCCAAATGGGCTGAAGCCGATTATCCGATTGTGATGTTTGAAACACCGCACCGCATCGAAGCCACGCTGGACGACATGGCCGCCCTGTTTCCCGAACGCCAATTGGTGTTGGCACGCGAAATCACCAAAACTTTTGAAACCTTCCTCAGCGGCACGGTCAGCGAGATTCAGACGGCCTTACAAGCAGACAGCAACCAAACCCGCGGCGAGATGGTGTTGATTCTGCATCCTGCCGTGAAAGAAAAAAGCAGCGATTTGCCCGAACATGCACAAAACGTAATGAAAGTGTTGGCTGCTGAGCTACCGACCAAACAAGCTGCCGATTTGGCGGCGAAGATTACCGGCGAGAGCAAAAAGGCATTGTATGATTTGGCGTTGACGTGGAAAAATCAGGGTTAAACCCACCAATCTTAAAAAAGGCCGTCTGAAAACAAATGTTTCAGACGGCCTTGATCATTTAATCAGCTTAACTCAACTGAATTATTTTTTCTCGCCCAATTGCGGCAATACCGAGCCTTCGCCCAATTGCAGCAAACCGCTTTGCGAGTAGATGCCCAGTTTGGCGCGGGTATCGACGATGTCGAGATTGCGCATGGTCAACTGGCCGATGCGGTCGAGCGGGGTGAACGCAGCGTCTTCCACTTTTTCCATGCTCAAGCGTTCTGCTTGGTAGGTCAGGTTTGGCGATTCAGTGTTCAGAATTGAGTAGTCGTTGCCGCGGCGCAATTCCAAGGTCACTTCGCCGGTGATGGCTTTGGCTACCCAGCGTTGGGCGGTTTCGCGCAACATCAGGGCTTGGCTGTCGAACCAGCGACCTTGGTACAGCAGGCGGCCCAAACGCAAGCCGTTGATGCGGTATTGCTCGATGGTGTCTTCATTGTGGATACCGGTTACCAAACGCTCGTAGGCGATGTGCAGCAAGGCCATGCCCGGGGCTTCGTAGATGCCGCGTGATTTGGCTTCGATGATGCGGTTTTCGATTTGGTCGCTCATGCCCAAGCCGTGACGGCCGCCGATGCGGTTGGCTTCCAAGAACAATTCCACCGGATCAGCGTATTCTTTGCCGTTCAAAGCAACCGGCACACCCTCTTCAAAGCGCACGCTCACTTCTTCCGCTTTCACTTCGACGCTTTCATCCCAGAACGCCACGCCCATAATCGGTTTGACGATTTTGATGCCGGTGTTCAAGAATTCCAAGTCTTTGGCTTCATGGGTGGCACCCAGCATGTTGGAGTCGGTCGAGTAGGCTTTTTCTACCGACATTTTGTAGTTGAAACCATTGGCGATTAAGAATTCGCTCATCTCATGGCGGCCGCCCAATTCATCGATGAATTGTTGGTCGAGCCAAGGTTTGTAGATACGCAAGGCTGGATTGGTCAGCAAACCATAGCGGTAGAAACGCTCGATGTCGTTGCCTTTGTAGGTCGAACCGTCGCCCCAGATGTTCACATCGTCTTCTTTCATCGCCGACACCAGCATGGTACCGGTCACCGCACGACCCAGCGGCGTGGTGTTGAAATAAGTGATGCCGCCGGTGGAAACGTGGAACGCGCCGCACTGAATCGCGGCGATGCCTTCGTGCGCCAATTGTGCACGGCAGTCGATCAGGCGGGCGGCTTCTGCGCCGTATTCCATCGCTTTTTTCGGAATGGCGTTGTAATCGTCTTCGTCAGGCTGACCCAAGTTGGCGGTGTAAGCATAAGGCAGCGCGCCTTTGAGTTTCATCCACAACAACGCGGCTGAAGTATCCAAGCCGCCGGAAAAGGCGATGCCGACTTTTTGGCCGGTCGGCAGCGACTGCAAAATGGTATGATTTTGGCTCATAAAAAATCCTGTCAGACTAAAAATAAATACGCTTCTCAGGCGCATATCCGTTAAATTGGGTTTATTATCTTATAAATACGGCAGATAATCCAGTTTAGGCCGTCTGAAAAAGCGGATTTTGTGTCCGCACAGCCTCTCTTTCCCTACAACGGCCTGCTCAAAATGAAAGCTTTTATCATGAATCGATTCAACCTCATCATCATCGGCGACGAAATCCTGCACGGCACGCGGGTAGACAAGCATTTTGCTTTTTTCAAATCTTTATTGGAATCGCGCGGCCTGAAGCTCAATCAGGTGCAATATCTGCCCGATGATTTCGATTTATTGGTCACTCAGTTGCAGCGCAGTTTTTCAGACGGCCTGCCAACTTTTGTGACCGGCGGCATCGGTGCCACGCCGGATGACTACACGCGTCAGGCCGCAGCGGCGGCATTGGGCGTGCCGGTGGTGCGCCATCCTGAAGCGGCGGCCAATATCGACGGCGTCACCTTAGGCCGCGGCGAGTCGCTCGATTCAGCGGAACACGCCAACCGTTTGCGCATGGCGGATTTTCCTGAAGGCGCAGAGATTGTGCCCAATTCGTTCAACAACATCGCCGCCTTTTCCATCCGCGAGCATTATTTCTTCCCCGGCTTTCCGGTGATGGCGCACCCGATGGCGGAATGGGTATTGGACACGTATTACGCCGAACGTTTCAATCAGGTAGAAAGCGATTTTCGCAGCGTGTATGTGTTCGGCCAGCCCGAATCACGCCTGACACCGTTGATGGAATACATCGAGCACACCTACCCCGGCGTGCGCTCATACAGCTTGCCGACGGTGGCGCGCACCGACGACAACGGCCAGCGTGTGCATTCACATATTGATTTCGGCATTAAGGCGGAAGGCGTGGCTTGTGCGCTGCTGGATACGGCTTGGGCGGATGTGTTGCAGCACTTGCGTGACTTGGGGGCGGAATTGAAAGATACGGTTTGAACAATAAAGGCCGTCTGAAATCAAACGTTTCAGACGGCCTTTTGAATGAAATTAAAAACTGAGTTACAAATCCGGCTCACTCACCCACAACGCGGCCAGCGTTGCCAGCGATGCGAAGCCGATGCCCATAATGACGTTTAAAAAGAAGACTGACATGATAACCTCCGTATGTTGGGTATAGTCGTTTCAAATAGAAATGTGAAACGACTAGAAAACGGCGTTTGCGATTTTTTACCTTACCGCTTGACGCCTTGTTATATGCCGTCTGAACTGCACGACAATGGTTTGTGTGATCGGGTGCAACGTTGTGCGCGCTACCCTTTTGATGACAGAATAGCAAGTTTTGTCACGCAAGGCTTGGGCTTTTACCTGCTTTTCCAATGAGAAAAAAGCAATAATTATCAAAAACTAATGCAATAGACTATCAATACCGGGATTTTTATAGTTTTCGTTTTATTAACCTACTGAATTATCAAGATTTCAAGCATTTCAATGACTTTCCATACAACCCCCACACACACTTTCCGCCATACGCTTATCCTGATTGTCTGTGTCGCATTATTGGTCATCGCAGGCATCATCGCTGCCCATGTGATTACCGGCCATCGTTTCGCTTTTGAAGAACCGCTCATGATGTGGATTCACACCCACACCGGCAAATGGTTTACCCCGATTGCCGGCGTGATGCACTATGTTGGCAAAACTTCGCTGGCGGTACCGGTGATTGCCTTGCTGGTGGTGTGGCTGCTCTTCACCGGCCGGCGCAATTACGGCTTGTTTATCGGCTTGAGCACCCTGCTGCCGACGCTGATTATGCTGGCGGTCAAATTCTCTATTTCGCGCCCGCGTCCTGAATTTTGGCCGCGCATCATCGCCGAGACCAACAGCTCGTTCCCCAGCGGCCACAGCACTTTTTCCGCTGCTTTGGCAACCATCACTTTTTTGCTGTGCATGCGTTCGCGCCATCGCGGCATTATTTTGCTGGCAGGCATTTGCTTTGCGCTGTTGATGGGCTATTCGCGCATGTATCTGGGCGTACATTACCCAACTGACGTATGGGTCGGCTGGACCAACGGCGTGGTCACCACGCTGGCGCTGTATTATTTCTTTTTCCGAAAACGTTTTGCCCAATGACGCATTTTCCGCCCCTGAATACACCGTTTTGGCTGCGCAACGGCAACGCCGAAACCATTTTCGCCAAAACCCTGCAAGGTAAACCGCCGCTTTACCGTCGCGAACTGCTGCCCGACAGCACCGGCCAAACGCAGGTTGCCTATGATTTTGTCGATGCCGCCGATCCCGACGCGCCTTTGCTGGTGTTGTTTCACGGCCTGGAAGGCAGCAGCCACAGCCATTATTCGGTAGAATTGATGAAAGCCGTGCAGGCGTGTGGTTGGCATGGCGTGGTGGCGCATTTTCGCGGTTGCGGCGGTATCGACAACACCGCGCCGGTGTTTTACCACTCGGGTGACTCGGCGGAAATCGGTTTTGTATTGAACACTTTGGCGCAACGTTATACCAAAATTTACGCCGTCGGCGTCTCGCTGGGCGGCAATGCGCTAGTCAAATATTTGGGCGAGCAAGGCCGCGATGCGCTGTCCAAAGCCGCGGCTGCTGTATCCGCTCCTTTAGACTTGGTCGCTGCCGGTACGCGCTTTGACAAAGGCGTCACCCGCCTGCTCTACACACGCTATTTTCTCCATTCGCTGATTCCCAAAGCCGAAGCGTTTACACGTTTTCAGACAGCCTCTCCGTTAAAAAACTGCAAAACGCTGGGCGATTTCGACGATTTGTTCACCGCACCGCTGCACGGTTTCACCGACCGCATCGATTATTACAGCCAAAGCTCGTGCAAGCCTTATCTCAAATCGGTGCGCACGCCGCTGCTGATGCTCAATGCCGTTAACGACCCGTTCCTGCCGCCGGAAGTCTTACCTACCGCTGCCGATGTGTCCGACAGCGTGACCCTGCTGCAACCACCCCACGGCGGTCATGTCGGTTTTGTGAGTCAAGATGAAGGCCGTCTGAATATCCAATGGCTGCCACGCACTTTGCTGCAATATTTTTTACAATTTGAAGGGGAATCAAAGAGCGAGACCTTTGCAAAACCCCAGATTTGAGTACAGTTTGAAGTTATAGCAGCGCAGAAAGCGCAGACATATCACTTAGATAGGCAAGCTTTCGAGCAGCGCATAACGAAGAAATGTGCAAAAGATGGGGATTTTGCAAAGGTCTCACGCCGTCTGAACGGCCTTACCCCATTCCCACCGCTTCATGCTATCATCTCGCTTCATTGACTTTTCCACACCACTCCACCCATGACCGCCACCGACGTCATTCACATTATCGGCACGATTGCCTTTGCCCTTTCCGGCTATCTGGTGGGTGCGCGCAAACGGCTGGACATGCTCGGCGTGTGGATTTGCGCGCTACTCACCGCCATCGGTGGCGGCCTGATTCGCGATGCTTTGGTCGGGCGCATGCCACTGGTATTTACCGAATACGGCGCTTTGACGATTACCGCGCTAACCGTGCTGGCGGCGTGGCTGTTTAAAGTGCAAAACAACCAAGGCCGCGTATTAGCCGAAGCCTTCGTCTGGGCAGACTCGCTCGGGCTGGTGGCTTTCACCATCACCGGCGCACAAGTTGGGCTGATGTATGATTTAAACGTGTTTGGCGTGGTCATGCTCGGTTTCATTACCGCCGTCGGCGGCGGCATAGTGCGCGATGTGCTGGTGAACGACATTCCAATGATTATGCGGCAGGATTTCTACGGCACCGTCGCCGTAATCGTCGCGCTGGCCGTGTTCCTACTCGACCGCTGGAACTGGGTCAACCCGCTGACGCTCAATATCCTGCTGATTGGCGGCTATGTGCTGCGGATGTGGGCATATAAAACCCGCCTGACACTGCCGAAACTGTAAGGCCGTCTGAAACCTTGTCCCGATAAAACCCCAACCGATTTCCCAAACTTTTCCGAAAGCCGACCATGACCGACATTCTGAATAAAATTCTGGCCACCAAAGCCGAAGAAGTCGCCGCACAAAAAGCCGCCGTTTCTTTAGAAGAGATGAAAACCAAAGCCCGTGCCGCCGAGCCGGTGCGCGGTTTTGCCGATGCGCTGCATGCCAAACACGCGCAAAACCTGTCGGGCATTATTGCCGAAGTGAAAAAAGCCAGTCCGAGCAAAGGCTTGATCCGCGCCGATTTCAACCCCGTCGACATCGCCAAAGCTTACGAAGCGGCCGGTGCGGCGTGTTTGTCGGTGTTGACCGACGAGCCATATTTCCAAGGTTCGCCCGAATATTTGAAACAGGCACGCGCGGCGGTAAGTTTGCCGGTGTTGCGCAAAGACTTCATCATCGACGAATATCAAATCTACCAAGCCCGCGCATGGGGCACCGATGCCATTTTGCTGATTGCCGCCGCTTTGGAAGCGGAACAATTAGAACATTTCGAACAAGTGGCGCATGACTTGGGCATGTCGGTATTGCTCGAATTACACGACGCATCCGAACTGGAAAAATGCCGCAACATGACCACCCCACTGTGGGGCGTGAACAACCGCAACCTGCGCACCTTCCACGTTGATTTGCAGCAAACGCTGGATTTATTGCCTGATTTAAACGGCAAAACCGTCATCACCGAAAGCGGCATCCGCGACAAAAACGACGTCGATTTCATGCGCAGCCACGGCGTGCACACGTTCCTCATCGGCGAAACCTTTATGCGTGCCGATGATATTGAAGCGGAAGTGAAGAAATTGTTTTAATCATGAACACAGGCCGTCTGAAAAGTTTCAGACGGCCTGTATTGCACTTATCTAAAGGACAAAAAATGTTTATCTTACAAGTCGATTTCCCCTATCAAGGCCCATGGGGCGAAGAGATGGCTGCTGAAATGAAAACGCTGGCCGAATCCATCGCCCAAGAGCCGGGTTTGATTTGGAAATTTTGGACGGAAAACCAAGCGGCGCAAGAAGCCGGCGGCATTTATTATTTTGCTACCGAGCAAGATGCACAAAATTATCTGACCATGCACACCGCACGTTTGAAAAGCTTCGGTGTGCCGCATGTGAACGGTAAAATTTTTGCAATCAACACAGATTTATCGAAAATCGACAATGCGCCTTTGTAAATAAACATGCCGTCTGAAAAGTTTCAAACGGCATGTTTCTACCGGCAAACAAGCAATCTTTAAAACCACAGAAACCTATCTCCCTTCCTGCCCAGCAGGAAGGAGTTAGGGGAAAGGTGGTTTTATGGGTTTGGGATTATTTTACATTTTCTGAACACACAAAGAGGCACCCTCTCCCTAGCCCTCTCCCGCCAGACGGGAGAGGGAACAGATTGCAGTAATATCAAAAAAATGCCGTCTGAAAGCAAACACTTTCAGCCGGCATTTTCATATTGAAACCCCTAACTTTCCGAACGCTTAAAATGCCGCGGGCGGAAACCAAGCAGCCCCAAGGTCAGGAAATACAGGCCGCCGCCAATCGCCAGCAACACACACAATTGCAGCACTTTTTGCAGGCCGCCGACATCGACCCAAGCAAACGGCAAATAGGTTTGCGCCGCCCACAAGCCGCCGCCCATTACCGCCAGCGCCAGCAGCATTTTGCCGAGAAACGCGCCCCAGCCCGCGCCGGGTTGGTAAATGCCGTGTTTGCGCAGCAGGTAAAACAGCAAACCGGCGTTCAGACACGCACCCAAGCCGATGGCGAGCGCAAGGCCGGTGTGTTTGAGCGGGCCGACAAAAGCCAAGTTCATCAACTGCGTACACACCAGCGTGAAAATGGCGATTTTTACCGGCGTTTTAATGTTTTGGCGCGCGTAGAAACCGGGCGCCAGCACTTTAATCATAATCAAGCCAATCAGGCCGAAGGAATAGGCAATCAGCGCATGTTGCGTCATTTGCGCGTCAAACAGGGTAAATTCGCGGTACATAAACAGCGTCGCCACCAATGGGAACGACAACACCGCCAAGCCCACCGCCGCCGGCAAAGTCAGCAGCATACATAATCTCAAACCCCAATCGAGCAGACCGGAAAAGGCTTGGCTGTCTTGGCTGGCAGCGTGTTTGGATAAAGTCGGCAACAAAATCGTGCCCAAAGCCGCACCGAGTACGCCGGTGGGCAATTCCATCAGTCGGTCAGCGTAATACATCCACGACACGCTGCCCGATTGCAAAAAAGATGCAAAAATGGTGTTAATCACTAAAGAAATCTGCGCCACGCTTACACCGAGAATCGCCGGCGCCATTTGTTTCATCACGCGGGTCACGGCAGGGTCGGTAAAACTGAGTTTCGGCAGCTTCAAAAAGCCGAGTTTAGCCAACCACGGCAATTGGAACGCCAACTGCAAAATACCGCCGACAAATACCGCCCACGCCAAAGCCATCACCGGCGGGTCGAAATACGGGGCAAAAAACAGCGCGAACACGATAAAGGAAATGTTCAGCAAAGTCGGCGTAAAGGCCGGAATGCTGAATTTGTGGTAAGAATTGAGAATCGAGCCGACAAAAGACGACAACGAAATCAATAAGATATACGGAAAAGTAATCCGCAGCAAATCAATCGAGAGCTGGAATTTATCCGGATTTTTGGCAAAACCGGGCGCAGAAACGTAAATCACCCACGGCGCGGCCAAAATGCCGATGGCAGTCACAATCACCAACACAAAGCTCAACATACCGGCCACATGGCGCACAAATTCACGTGTGGCTTCTTCCGATTTGGTTTGCTTGTATTCGGCCAAAATCGGCACGAATGCCTGCGCAAACGCACCCTCGGCAAACACCCGTCGCAACAGGTTGGGCAGCTTGAACGCGACAAAAAACGCATCTGTCGCCACGCCTGCGCCAAACGCGCGGGCAATAATTGTGTCGCGTACAAAGCCGAGAATGCGCGACACCATGGTCAGGCCGCCGACTTTGGCCAAAGCACCTAATAAATTCATAATCGTTTCATCAGTTTGAAAATTAAGATAAAATGCCGTCTGAAACAGCATTCGACCGTCACGTTCAGGAATCGTTTCCGCGAAGCTGAAATGTTCAGACGGCCTTGAGAAAAACTGTTTATTGTACGACAGCGCAGACAGTTTGGGTGATGTTTTCCGACCAATGGTCAGGCCGTCTGAACGATTTCGCTATTGTTTCTTGCCATGAAACCGTCTTTTTCACACCAAACCATTCATGCGCCGCCAAAAATGCTTTAAAATCACGCCTGTTTTTAGAGAAAGTAACATCATGAACCTGAAAAAAATTACCCTCACCACATTCACGGCTCTGGCCTTGGCAGCTTGCGGCGGCCAAGCCGAAACCAGCGTACCTGCTGAAGGCACTGCGCAAAACACCGCTTCCGCACCGGCACCGGTTGCCCCTGTCGGCTTGGTAGAAGGCCAAAGCTACACCGTATTGGCCAATCCGATTCCGCAATTACAAGCCGGCAAAGTCGAAGTGGTCGAATTTTTCGGCTATTTCTGCCCACATTGCGCCCACTTGGAACCAGTCTTGAGCGAACACGCCAAATCATTCCAAGAAGATACCTACCTGCGTAAAGAACACGTGGTTTGGGGTCCTGAAGTAAAACCTTTGGCGCGCTTGGCCGCTGCCGTGCAAATCGCCGGTGAAAAAGCCGCCGATATGCCGATTTTCAACGCCATCGTCAACGACAAAATCAACTTGGCCGATGTGAATGTGTTGAAAACCTGGCTGCCGGAACAAACCACGTTCGACGGCAAAAAAGTCTTGGCCGCATTCGAATCGCCTGAAAGCCAAGCCCGCGCTGATAAAATGGAAGAGCTGACCAACACCTTCCAAATCAGCAGCACGCCGGTGGTGATTGTCGGCGGCAAATACCAAGTGAAGTTTCAAGATTGGCAATCGGGTATGAATACCGTTGATTTGCTGGTGGACAAAGTCCGCGAAGAACAAAAAGCCGCGCCTGCGCAATAAGGTTTTTGATGATAAAAAGCCGTCTGAAAGCAACTACTTTCAGACGGCCTTTTTAACACTTCTGCAACCCATCCCCTCTCCCGTCTGGCGGGAGAGGGCTAGGGAGAGGGGGCTCTATGGGTTCAGCAAATGGAAAATAAGCCCAAGCCCATGAATCCACCCTTCTCCTAACACCTTTCCCAACAAGCAGAAAGGGAGGCAGGTTGCCGTGATGCCAAAAATTTCTGGTTTATCCACCTAAAAAGCCGTCTGAAAAAATCACACTTTCAGACGGCCTCATTTTATCTTCACACACGCACGTTCCGCTTGTTCACCCAACCCCGAATCCACACAAAAAAGATCGGCACAAACAGCAAACCCAATACCGTTGAAAACACCGTGCCGCCCAATACCGCCGTGCCGATGGCCACACGGCTGCCGGCACCGGCGCCGGTGCCGAGCGCGAGCGGAATCACGCCGAAGCCGAAGGCGAGCGAGGTCATCAGAATCGGGCGCAAGCGCAGGCGGGCGGCCTCGGTGGCGGCCTGCCAAATGCTTTTGCCTTGTTCTTGCAGTTGCACCGCAAATTCAACAATCAGAATGGCGTTTTTCGCGGCCAAGCCGATGGTGGTCAGCAGACCGACTTGGAAAAACACATCGTTCGCCAAACCGCGTGCTGAAGTAAACAACAATGCGCCCAACACACCCAACACCGCCGAGAGCATCACAGCAAACGGCACGCTCCAGCTTTCGTATAGTGCCGCCAAGCATAAAAACACAAACAACACCGACAAGGCATACAGCAGCGGCGCGAGCGCACCGGCGCGTTTTTCCTGCAACGATGCGCCCGTCCATTCAATGTTGTAGCCGTGCGGCAATTGTTTGATGACTTCTTCCACCGCCGCCATGGCATCGCCCGAACTCACGCCCTCGCCTGCCGATGCCTGCATTTCCATCGCCAAGCTGCCGCTGAAACGGATAAGCTGAGGCGGCGCGACATTCCAACGCACGCTACTGAAGGCGGAGAGCGGAATCATTTCGCCGTTTTGGTTGCGCACTTTCCATTCGCCGATATTTTGCGGCTGCATACGGAACGGCGCATCGGCTTGCAAATACACGCGTTTGACACGGCCGTTGTGGATAAAGTCGTTGACGTATGTGCCACCCAAAGCGTTGGTTAACACGGCATTGATGTCGTTCAGATTAATGCTGTAGGCTAAGGCTTTGCGGTCGTCCACATCGACCACCACCTGACTGCGTGGGTCTTGGTTGTTGACGCGCACGCTGCGCAAGCGGGCATCTTGTGCGGCCAGCGCGGTGAATTGCTCGGCGGCGGCCACCAGTTTGTCGTAGCCTTGGCCGTTGCTGTCTTTAATCACAAAATTCAAGCCACCCGCCGAACCCAAGCCGCGCACCACCGGCGGCAGGTTGACGAAAATTTTGGCGTTTTTGCGCTGGCGGAACAGGCGTGAGGCGCGTTGCTCCAATGCTCGCGCGCTTTGCTCGGCGCTGCGCTCTTCCCACGGTTTCAGGCGCACGGTGAGCAAACCGAAACCCTGATTACCGCGTATGCCGGTAAGTGCCATCACGTTGGCGACTTCGGGCTGCTGTTGGAAAAAGGCTTCCAAATCGTCCAAGGTTTCGCGCAAACGCGCATCGGTCGAGCCCGACGGCATGGTCACGCTGACTTGCAGATAACCTTGGTCTTCTTCCGGCAAAAATGATGTCGGCAAAAAGTGGAACAAAGCGGCGCAAGCGGCGATGATGGCGAGAAAGCCGGCAAACATCCACTTGCCGCGTTTGAAAGTACCGCCCACCCAGCCGGCGTAGCGTTGCGATAAGCGCTCAAAACTGCGGTTGAACCAAGCAAAAGGCCCTTACATTCGCATTTCAAGTGCAACGCTCAAATGCCATTGGCAAGGGCTGCTGAAAACAGATCACCCGGTGTCTCATAGTCCAATGTCTTTCTCGGTCGGCGG
>NZ_PDBT02000028.1:0-30232 GCF_002551535.2 Neisseria sp. N95_16 | reverse complement strand
CTGTTGTGCTTTTCGGTAACAGTAGGTTCCGTTGACGGAATGCCGTCTGATTTCCCGACTGACGGTGGCGGGATGACAACCGATGTTCTGTGCGATTTGGTTTAGGGGTAGGTTGCGGTAATGTCTGGAAATGTAGTATCTTTGGTGTGAGGTCAGTTGTGTGTAGGCCATATTGCAATCTTTCTTGTCAGGAAAGGCAGTATACTACCGCATACTGGCCTTTTCTGTTATTGGAAATTGCACTTGTTAGGCGAATGTAAGGGCCTTTTCATTTCAACTAAATTAAGGATTCATAATCCGCGCCACCAAGGCTTTTTCTTTACCTTGCATATTCGGGATTTTCACCTGAATACCGTTGCCCGGTGCCACATCTACTGCTTCGCCTTTACGGGTCATTTGCTCAAGCGTGATGGTTTGGTTGCCGCTCGGGTGGATGATTTCGATGGTGTCGCCCACGGCAAAGCGGTTTTTCACTTCAACGGTTGCCCAGCCTTCGTTGTCGATGTCGGTCACATGGCCGACGTATTGGCTTTGTTTCGCTACGGAATGGCCGTTGAGATAGTTTTGGTAATCTTGCGTTTTGTGGCGCTCCAAGAAGCCGGAAGTGTAGCCGCGGTTGGCCAAGCCTTCGAGTTCGCTCAACAGGCTCAAGTCAAACGGGCGGCCGGCGACGGCATCGTCAATCGCTTTGCGGTAGCTTTGCGCCACGCGGGCAACGTAATACAGCGATTTGGTGCGGCCTTCGACTTTGAGGCTGTCCACGCCGATTTGGGTGAGTTTGTCGACCACTTCAATGCCGCGTAAGTCTTTGGAATTCATGATGTATGTGCCGTGTTCGTCTTCCATAATCGGCATGAATTCGCCCGGGCGGTTGCTTTCTTCAATCAGGAATACTTTGTTGGCGGCAGGGTGGCGCTGCTGGCCGTTGATGCCTTCAAAGTTTTGGTTGGCTTCTTCCTGCGCTTTTTCAAAGTTGAAACCTTGCAACAGCTTGGCATCGCCCATGTCGTCGGTTTCCGAATCGTGCACTTTGTAATCCCAGCGGCAAGAGTTGGTGCAAGTGCCTTGGTTGGGGTCACGGTGGTTGAAATAACCCGATAATAAACAACGGCCTGAGTAGGCAATACACAATGCGCCGTGAATAAATACTTCCAATTCGATGTCGGGGCATTCTTGGCGGATTTCGGCGATTTCGTCCATGCTCAATTCGCGCGACAAGATGATGCGCTCAACGCCGATTTTTTCCCAGAATTTCACGCCCCAATAGTTGGTGGTGTTGGCTTGTACAGACAAGTGAATCGGCATATCCGGCCATTTTTCGCGCACGGTCATAATCAGGCCGGGGTCGGCCATAATCAGCGCGTCGGGCTTCATGGCGATTAACGGTTCCATGTCGGCAACGAAGGTTTTCAGCTTGGAATTGTGCGGCAAGGTGTTGACGGTCAGGAAGAATTTTTTATTGCGCTCGTGCGCTTCTTTAATGCCTTGTTCCAACACGTCGAGTTTGGCAAATTCGTTGTTGCGCGCGCGCAGCGAGTAGCGCGGCGAACCGGCATACACGGCATCGGCGCCGAAATCGTAAGCGGCGCGCATGCGTTCCAAACCGCCGGCAGGGAGGAGTAATTCAGGTGCTTTCATCTTGTGTTCTTTGTTTTATAAATGTTTTCAGACGGCCTTGAAATACGTAGAGGCCGTCTGAAATAAAATTAATCGGAATGGGTGGATTATCCGCTTTTTTGCTGGAGGGGTCAATTTTCATTGGCTGCTTCAGCATTGTTTTGCTTAAGATTACTCAATAAATATCAAAGTCAAGAAAGAAGTATGAAGAAGTTTGATCAGCAAATATTTTAGACGGTTTTCTAAAAACACTATGCCTTACTAGCGAAGTAAGTGATCAATATTGAGGCAATAATTATGGCTCTTTTGTGTGTAAAAACATAATGAGAGCCTGCTGTTTTTCGGGAGGAAGCATGCGAAAATATTTCAGCAGTAATAATTCTTCTGCTGTTTGTATTCCATTTTCATCTTCTGAACGGCCATAGCGCAACCAAGATTCGTTGGTTTCTAACCATTTTGCTAAAGTTGCAACTTTATCAGGCGTAGGAATAGAACGTCCAATCAACCAATGATGGAACGTTTGTGCGCTGATGGATTGGTTCGGATGTCGCAGATTAAATCGGTCAGCTAATTTATTGTTTGATAAGCCATTTAAGCCTGCCAGTTTTAAAGCAGTCTGAAGGCGGCGACTGAAACCAAGTTTCTCTTGTTCTGAATGCATAAAGTGTATTATCGCCATCAGAACAACTCTTTTTTTAAACTATTTTGTTGTGAATATAAACATTTTAGTTGATTTTACAAGTTGAATGATTGATAATTCAATTTGGGTTAACACTCGATTACACCAAATTTTTATCAACAATAGGAGGGTTTGAAAATGTCTTTACAGAAGAGTGCATTAGCTACCGCTATCGTATTAGCGCTTGCTGCTTGTAGCAGCAGTAATAACGACACAACTAAGCTGAAAGCGCAATCAACGAATACATCAGCATCACAAAAGGCCGCAGCCGAGAAAGCTGCTGCCGAGAAAGCTGCTGCCGAGAAAGCCGCAGCCGAGAAAGCCGCAGCCGAGAAAGCTGCTGCTGAGAAAGCTGCTGCTGAGAAAGCAGCCGCAGAAAAAGCCGCAGCCGAGAAAGCTGCTGCTGAGAAAGCTGCTGCTGAGAAAGCTGCTGCTGAGAAAGCAGCCGCAGAAAAAGCAGCCGCAGAAAAAGCAGCTGCAGAAAAAGCTGCAGCCGAGAAAGTTGCCCGCGATGCAAAAATTACAGAACTTAAAGAACAGGCAATTGCGGCGGGTCTAAATTCTGAAGAGGCTAAACACTTTGCAGACCAAAACGTTAACACTCCTGAAAATCAAATAAAAAACAAGTTAGATACTTTTGTTGCTCAATTGCAAGAAGAGAAAGCTTTAGCTCAGGCTAAGGCCTTGAAAGGTGTATCAGATTCGCGTTATGTGCTGAATGATATTACAGCAGAAAGCCGCTCATCTGCTTCAAGCACAATCAATGCAGTTACTCAAGAATCTAGAATTCAGACAGTTGTTTATAACCAGCCCTATTCTGTTGTAATTGGAGATTATGCTGGCAGCGTTTCATACAATAATAGTACAGCAGGTTTAATCAGTGATAATAGATCATCTGCTATTGCCATTAAAGGTCTGAAAACTGAAGAAAGTGCTATTCCAAATGCAGGTAAGGCAACATATATCGGCAAGGCATTCAATGGAGCATATCTTGCAGGAAGTTACGATTGGGATAACCGAACTTGGGAGGAAGATAAAATTGCCCAAGGTGCGTTGTCTTATTTAGTTGACTTTAGCAAGCGCACTGGCTCAGGTTCTATTACAGGCTTGGGGGATACCATTACTTTGCAACAAGGATCGATTTCCGGTACAGGTATTTCAGCCAATGCCGAACAAGGCTACCGCACAGGCAGCTACATGCTTGACTTCTACGGTAAAACTGCTGAAGAAATTGCAGGTAAAGTCATGTTTAACAGAAAAGATACCGTCGGCTTCGGCGGCCAACGCGGCGACATCACCAAATAACCTTTATTCCTAATCCAATGCCGTCTGAAACCTTTTTCAGACGGCATTCTGTTCGTCAAATGATAAAAATACAATATGAAGAAAACCTTACTGACTTATTTACTGCTGCCTGCTGCGTTCGTACACGCGGAAGAAATCAGCGTGCCGCAAATCTTTTTTGAATCCGATACGCCCAAGCAGATGGAAAATCCGGTTGAAACGCCGTTGGAATTGCCCGAACATGCTGCCAAACCGCTTGCGGGTGCGGGTATGGAAGCGCAAATCTCTCAGGCGGTGGTTGGCAAAGATTGGACGGGCTTGGCGGCATTGCTGCAAACCTACCGCGCACAAGCCGATGCTGATGCTGTTTTAATCGCGTATGCCGAGGGCGCGCGATTGCGGGCGGAAGGGCAACAGGCAAAAGCGATTGAGCAATACCGCAATATCGCAAGCCCTGATTTGCCCTATGTTCAGCTTGATCTGGCTTTGATGCTGGCGGAAGACAAGCAATACAGTGAAGCATCAGAGATACTCACTCAATTAGAGCAGGCAGATATTGCACCTTCGGTGCATAAGATAGCCGTGGCTTATCGCAATGCAGCGGAAAAAGTACAAGCTTGGCAGCCTTCGTTCCATTTCAATTTCGAGCAGACGGATAATGTCAATAATGCTTCTGCCGAGCGCACCATTGATTGGAACGGGCGGCAATGGCGCAAAACGGAAGACAGTCTGCCCAAAAGTGCCAAAGGTTTGCGTTACGGGCTGGGTATTGAGCGCACCAAAAATATCAAAGGCCATCATTTTGCCCATGTTTCTGTGCAGGGTGAGGGTGTGCATTATTGGGATGCGCAAGACTTTAACGAACAGACTGTCCAATTGGCCGCAGGCTACCGCTGGCAAGATATCCGCCAAGATTGGGGGCTGGTGCCTTTTGTCGAACAAAACTGGTTAGGTGGCACGCGTTACAACCATAGTATAGGCGCAACGGCAGATTACAAACGCCGTCTGAACGAGCAATGGCAGTTGACCGCCTACACGCAATACAGCGAGAAACGTTACCGCGAAGCGGATTTGGCCGAACGCTACAACAGCAGGGTAACGGCAGCAGGCATCACTGCCAGCCGCCGCATGGACAATAATGCGCTGGTTTACGGCGGCTTGGATGTGCTGAACGACGATACGCGCGAACGCGAACAGGCTTCTTGGCGTTACGGGATGCGCGTGGGCGCGGTCAAACAGTTTTCAGACGGCCTTGGTATGCGCGCCAATCTGCGCTATATGCGGCGCGAATTCAAAGCGCCGGGCTGGCTGGTGTATGACTTTACCCGCCGCGACCATGAATATCACGCTGCGGCAGCGGTGTGGCACAGTAAATTGTCGTGGAAAGGCTTCATACCACAATTAAATTTCCGTTATGGGAAAATTGATAGCAATATGAAGGGTTTTTATTCTCGAAAAAGTAACCAATGGTTTATAAGTGTCGAGCGGTCATGGTAATGGAATGAGTATTGCATCTCTTTCTTTCTGCAAAGTTAAAAGTCTGTGGTTGATATTTCAGACGGCCTATATTAAGTGTAAAAAGGCCGTCTGAAATCAAATTTTTGTGATAAAAGGCATTCAAAGTTTGTATTTTCTTGTAAAATGTCTGGTTTATTTGCCACGATTCAGCGCCATGCGGTTAGGGCGTGGTGCAAACTTCTGATAAGAGCGGGATATGGATTTTCGTTTTGACATTATTTATGAATATCGCTGGATGTTCTTTTACGGCGCGTTGACCACGCTGGGTTTGACTTTGGTGGCGACGTTAGGCGGCACGATATTGGGTTTGATTGGTGCGCTGGCGCGGTTGGTGCATTTTGAAAAAGGCGGTGTGTTGCTTAAAGCGGTGGCATGGCTGTTGCGCACTTTGTCGCTGGTATATGTGACGCTGTTTCGCGGTACGCCTTTGTTTGTACAGATTTTTATTTGGTACTTCATTTGGGTAGTGGCGTTGATTCACCCGACAGACGGTTGGTTGATCAGCGGTGATGCGGCGGTGCAATTGCGTCGCGGTTATGGTGCGCTGATTGCCGGTACGCTGGCGTTGATGGTGAACGCAGGCGCGTACATCACTGAGATTTTCCGCGCGGGTATCCAATCGATTGACAAAGGCCAAATCGAAGCAGCGCGCTCGTTGGGCTTAACTTATCCGCAAGCCATGCGTTATGTGATTTTGCCACAGGCTTTGCGCCGCATGTTGCCGCCGTTGGCCAATGAATTTATCACGCTGCTGAAAGACAGCTCGCTGTTGTCGGCGATTGCGGTGGCTGAGTTGGCTTATGTGCAAAATACGATTTCCGGCCGCTATTCGGTGTATGAAGAGCCGCTTTATACGGTTGCATTGATTTACTTGATCATGACAACGTGCTTGGGCTGGATCTTCTTGCGTTTGGAAAAGCGTTATAACGTGGTACATCGTTGATTAAATGAATAGAAAATGCCGTCTGAAACGTAAAGTTTCAGACGGCATTTTATTTGGCTCAAAGGTCTCAGCTTTTAGAATTCTTCCGTATCAATCTCAGTTTGCGTGGCGGCAGGGTAGCGCGCGCCTTTGACGCTGTGTTGGTTGATTAATTCGCCGGCTTGTTGCAACACGTCTGCGGCAATAGCCAAATCTGCGGCGGCGATGTTGTCGGCCAAGTGTTGAGGATTGGTGGTGCCAGGAATCGGCAGGATATTGTCGGATTGTGCCAGTAACCATGCCAAGCCCAGTTGGGCGGCGGTGCAGCCTGCTTCATCGGTGAGGGTTTGCAGTTGGTCGCGCAGTTGTAAGTTAGCAGGATAGTTTTCGGCACTAAAGCGTGGCATCGGGCGGCGGATGTCTTTTTCTTCCAAGGCGGTGATGTCGCGCAGGTCGCCCAAAAAACCACGGGCAATCGGGCTGAAGGCGACAAAGGCGATGCCCAGCTCGCGGGTTTTGTCTAGCACGGCGATTTCAGGGTTGCGCGTCCACAAGGAATATTCGGTTTGTACGGCGGCAATCGGGTGCACGGCGTGGGCTTTTTCCAGCTTGTCGGCAGAAACTTCCGATAAACCAATGGCGCGGATTTTGCCTTGCTCTACTAAGCGTGATAGGGCGCCGACGCTTTCTTCAATCGGCACGTTTTTGTCCCAGCGGTGCAGGTAATATAAATCGATGACATCGGTTTGCAGGCGTTGCAGTGATTCGTCGGCTTGGCGGATTAGGGTTTCTGGGCGGCCGTCGATAACGCGTTTGCCGTTGACACCGCCCATGCCGCATTTGCTGGCAAGGAAAATATGGCTGCGGTGGTTTTTCAAGGCTTTGCCGACTAAGGTTTAATTGGCACCAAAACCATATAGGGTAGCGGTGTCGAAATGGTTGTAACCCAAATCGATGGCTTGATGCAGGAAATTGATGGTGGTTTGCTCGTCCGGTGGTGTACCGTAGGCGTGGCTGAGGTTCATGCAGCCGAGGCCGATGGGGTGGACAGGTGTGTTGTTGATGGTGCGGTTTGGGGACATGGTGATTCCTTATTTGAGGCCGTCTGAATATTTTTTCAGACGGCATAGCAAAATACAAAAGGCACAGGCCGTCTGAACGAATGATGTTTCAGACGGCCTGCGGCTATCAGATTAAGCCAACTGTTTTTCCAGTTCGCCCAATACTTTGTAGCATTCAATCACGCTTTCAACGCTGGAGTTCGGCTGGCGGCCTTCGCGGATAGCGGCGAAGAATTCGCGGTCTTGCAGCTCAATGCCGTTCATCGATACGTCCACATTGCTCACGTCAACCGGCTCTTCTTTGCCGTTGACCAAATCGTCGTAGCGGGCAATGTAGGTGCCGTTGTCGCAGATGTAGCGGAAGAATGTACCCAACGGACCATCGTTGTTGAACGACAGCGACAAGGTGCAAATCGGGCCGTTTTCGGCTTGCAGTTGAATCGACATGTCCATGGCAATGCCCAGTTCAGGATGTTTCGGGCCTTGGATGGCGTTGGCTTTGACCACCTTGCTGCCGGTTTGGTATTGGAACAAGTCAACGGTGTGGGCGGCGTGGTGCCACAGCAGGTGGTCTGTCCATGAGCGCGCTTCGCCTTTGGCGTTGGTGTTGGTGCGGCGGAAGAAGTAGGTTTGTACGTCCATTTGTTGGATGTTCAGCTCACCGGCTTTAATTTTGTTGTGCACCCACTGATGGCTTGGGTTGAAGCGGCGGGTGTGGCCGACCATGGCAACCAAGCCGGTTTCTTTTTGCACGCGCAACACTTCTTCGGCATCCGCCCAAGAATCGGCCAACGGGATTTCCACTTGAACGTGTTTGCCCGCGCGCAGACATTGCAGCGTTTGCTCGGCGTGCAGCTGGGTCGGGGTGCACAAAATCACGGCATCGACTTCAGGCATGGCCAAGGCATCGGCCAATTCGGTGGTGGCAAAACCGATGCCGTATTTTTCGGCCACGGCTTTGGTTTTTTCCAAATCGCGGCTGATGAGCGCTACGACTTCAACATCGGGAATGTTTTTGATGCCGTCAAGGTGTTTTTCGCCGAATGCACCGGCACCGGCCAGCGCGACTTTGATTGTTTGTGCCATAATCTATCCTTACTTTTTAGAAAATGAGTGGGTAAGGCCGTCTGAAAGTTTTCAGACGGCCTGAGACATTTGAAAAGATTACTTCTTAGGCGCTTCCAAAATCAGATGGCCGACGGCGGTATTCGACGCCGGAACATGATAGAAGCGGTGTTTCACGATAGGCTCTTCGCCTTCGTCACACATGGCGGCGCGGGCAATCAGCCACATCACCAATTCAATGCCTTCCGAACCGGCTTCGCGCACATATTCGACATGCGGTTTTTTCGCCAATTCTTTCGGGTCGGTAATCAAATCATCTAAGAATTGGTTGTCCCATTCTTTATTGATTAAGCCGGCGCGCGGGCCTTGCAGTTGGTGGCTCATGCCGCCGGTGCCCCAGATGTGGACGTTCAAATCTTCATCGTAGCTTTCGACGGCTTTTTTGATGGCTTTGCCCAAATCGTAGCAGCGTTGGCCGCTTGGTACCGGATATTGCACCACGTTCACGTGCAGTGGAATTACTTTAACCGGCCATTTTTCGACATCGCCGAACATCACGGTCATCGGCACGGTCAGGCCGTGGTCAACTTCCATTTCGTAGCACAACGTCAAATCGAAACCTTGCTCGATCACAGAATGCGCCAAGTGCGAAGCGAAATTCTGGTCGCCCGGCACATTCGGCACAGGGCGGCGGCCCCAGCCTTCGTCGGAAGGTTGGAATTCTTCGTTCATGCCCAAGGCGAAGGTCGGAATCAGGTCGAAACCGAAATTGTTGGTGTGGTCGTTGTACACCAAAATAATCACGTCGGGATTATTTTCTTTTTGCCATTCTTTGCTGTATTCGTAGCCGGCGAACACCGGTTTCCAGTAGTCTTCACCGGTTTTTTTCAAATCCCAAGCCACGCCGACGGCCGGAATGTGGGAAGTGTAAACGCTTGCGGTAATTTTAGCCATGTGGGTCTCTCCGGTTGGGATTATTGGTTTTCTTGTTCGTGTAAGTAGCGGTTGCCTTCGATGCTGCGGCCGCCGTTGATCATCATGTTGCGGTATTCTTCTTCGCTCATGCCGGTCATGCTGCCCGCCATTTGTTGGAAGGTCAGGCCGTCGGTGGCGCCGATTTTGGCCAACACGTAAATATTGCCGCCCAATTCCATGCAGCGGTTTAAATCACGCGCCATCACGGCTTGCTTTTGCTCTTCGCTCATCGGCCATTCGTCGAGATAAGCGCGCTCGTCAGCTTTGAAACGCTCGCGGTTGGCGGCAGAACGCAGCGACATACAGAATTGGTTGAGATGATATCCCTTGCTGGCCTGCTCTGAATCGAAAATGCGGGTGCCGGGAATGTCTTTATAAGGCTTGTTCAATGCCATGATGTGGACTCCTTTGTGAAATGTTTCAGACGGCCTGTTGATTTTATGCGTTTAAATATAACGCGTCCTTTTAGTGGGAGCAACCAAAGGCCGTCTGAAAGAGGTTAAGCTTGATATTCTTCCGGCCAGTATAAACGCATCGGATTATCGACCAACAGTTTTTGGCGTTCGGCTTCGGTCGGGGCGATTTGCGCCACCCAGTCAACCAGCAAACCATCGTCCGGCATGTGGTCTTTTAAATTTGGATGCGGCCAGTCGGTGCCGAACAAGACGCGGTCGGGAAATTCCTGCATCAGGCGGCGGGCAAACGGCACGACATCGGTGTAGGCGTTTTGTTCGCCGTCGAGCGCTTTCGGGCCAGTGTTGCTCAGGCGTTCAGGGCAAGACAGTTTGCTCCAGAAATTCTCGTTTTCGCGCATGAGTTTGACAAACAATTCAAAATCACCGCCATGCGCTGGTTGGGCTACGTCAGGGCGACCCATGTGGTCAACCACTACGGTGGTCGGCAACGAGGTAAAGAAATCGTAGTATTCGGCCAAATCAGCGGCTTCGAAATAAATCACAATGTGCCAGCCCAGCGGCGCGATTTTGTCGGCGATGGTGCGCAAGGCTTCGACCGGCGCGGTATCGACCAAGCGTTTCACAAAATTGAAGCGTACGCCGCGCACACCGGCGGCATGTAAGCGCTGCAATTCTTCTTCCGTCACATCGGCTTTTACCGTGGCTACGCCGCGCGCTTTGTTGCCGGCGGTTTCGAGGGCATCGACCAAGGCGCGGTTGTCGGCACCGTGGCAGGTGGCCTGCACAATCACGTTGCGCTCGAAGCCGAGCAAATCGCGCAGGGCAAACAGCTTTTCTTTACCCGCATCGCAAGGGGTGTATTTGCGCTCGGGGGCGTAAGGAAATTTATCGCCCGGGCCGAAAACGTGGCAATGGGCATCGACCGCGCCTTGCGGCAATTGCAGTTTCGGCTTAGACGGGTTAGGGTAGAAATCCAACCAACCCGGTGTTTTTTCAAATGCGCTCATGAAATTCTCCTATGAGGCCGTCTTAAACGTTTCAGACGGCCTTTTTCTTTTAATAAGGCAGGCCGACGTAGTTTTCCGCCAAGGTTTTGGCCGCGTTTTCGGTCAAATTCAATTGGTTGAACTCGGCTTCCTGCATTTTGCGTTCGAAATCGTCGCTATCGGGGAAGGTGTGCAGCAGCTTGGTCATGTACCAAGAGAAACGCTCCGCCGCCCACACGCGTTTCAGGCAACGCTCGGAATAGCCGTCGATGCCCGTGCTGCTTTGGTTGCGGTAGTAGTCGTCAAATGCATCGGCCAGACATTGCACGTCGCCCGCGGCCAGATTCAAACCTTTGGCGCCGGTCGGCGGCACGATGTGCGCCGCATCGCCCGCTAGGAACAAAGATTTGTAGCGCATCGGTTCGCTCACGAAGCTGCGCAATGGGGCAATGCTTTTTTCCAAGCTCGGGCCGGTCACCAATTTAGCGGCGGTTTCGGCCGGCAGACGGTTTTTCAATTCTGCCCAGAAGCGCTCGTCTGACCATTCTTCCACTTTGTCGGTCAGCGGCACTTGCAGGTAGTAGCGGCTGCGGGTGGTCGAGCGTTGGCTGCACAACACGAAACCGTTGTCGTGTTTGGCGTAAATCAATTCGTCGGATACCGGCGGTGTGTCGGACAATAAACCCAACCAGCCAAACGGATACACGCGTTCGTAAGATTTCAACACATCGGCCGGAATGCTTTGGCGCGATACGCCGTGGAAACCGTCGCAACCGGCGATAAAGTCGCAATCCAAGCGGTGTTCTTCGCCATCTTTGGTGTAGGTGACATAAGGCGCGGTGGTGTCGATGTCGTGCAGGGCAACGTTGTCGGCTTCGTAAACGGTCACGCCGCCGGTGGCTGCACGCGCGTCCATCAAGTCGCGGGTAACTTCGGTTTGGCCGTACACGACCACGTTTTTGCCGACTTCTTTTTCAAAATCGATGCGCACATGTTGGTCATTGAACAACAATTCCACGCCGGTATGCACCAAGCCTTCTTCGTGCATGCGCTCGGCAGCACCGGCTTTTTCCAAACCTTGCACGGTGGTGTGTTCCAACACGCCGGCACGAATGCGGCTCAACACATATTCGCCGCTTTTGCGCTCTAAAATCACATTGTCGATGCCGTTTTGATACAGCAATTGGCCGAGCAGCAAACCCGACGGGCCTGCGCCGATGATGGCAACTTGGGTTTTCATGGTTTTTCTCCTAAACTTGATTCAGCAGCTAGATCTCAATGTATGTTCAGACGGCCTGAGCAGAAGATGTGTGTTATCTGGCCGCTTTTTTATAATGGATATGAAGATGAGGGTGTGTCGGGTGTTTCAGACGGCCTAGTTTGATTGAGGCCGTCTGAAATCTGTTGGCGGCTTAGTCGATATACTTCAAACCGGCTTTTTCCAAGCCTTCGCGCATTTTGTAGTAATCCAAGCCTAAAGTGCCGTTGGCGAAGATTTGGCGTTTGTCGCCTTCGTTGGCTTCGCGTTTTTCAGCAGCATCGGCAATTTCCATGGCGCGTTCGGCCGGAACCACAACCACGCCGTCGATGTCGGCCACAATCACGTCGCCCGGGTTAACCAGCGCACCGGCGCACACAACAGGCACGTTCACCGAACCCAAAGTGGCTTTAATCGTACCTTTGGCGTGAATGGCTTTGGAAAACACCGGAAATTCCATTTCGGTCAAATCCGCCACATCGCGCACGCCGCCGTCGATAATCAAACCTTTGCAGCCTTGTGCTTTAAACGAAGTGGCCAGCAGGTCGCCGAAAAAGCCGTCGGCATTGTCGGAAGTGCAGGCGGCCACGGCCACATCGCCCGGCTGCAATTGTTCGGCGGCAACGTGCATCATCCAGTTGTCGCCCGGTTGCAGCAAAATGGTCACGGCGGTGCCGCAGATTTTCGCGCTCGGGTAAATCGGGCGCATGTAAGGTTTCATCAGGCCGATGCGACCCATGGCTTCGTGGATCGTGGCGCTGCCGAAGCGCGATAGTTTTTCCACGGCGGCAGGGTCGGCGCGCTTGATGTTGCGTTTCACCACGCCCAATTGATTCAGATATACGTCGGTCATGATTACAGTCCTTTCGCTTTCAGGCGGGCATCCAAGCGTGGGAACACGCGGCGGGCGTTGCCTTCGTAAATTTGGTGTTTGTCTTCGGCTGAAATGTTGGCTGCTTCGATGTAGCGTTTGGTATCGTCGAAGTAGAAGCCGGTGCGCGGGTCGATGTCGCGGACGGCACCAATCATTTCGGATGCGAACAAGATGTTTTTGTTCGGCACCACGTCGAGCAGCAAATCAATGCCCGGTTGGTGGTACACACAGGTATCGAAGAAGATGTTGTTCAACAAATGTTCTTCCAATTCCGGCTTTTTCAGCACCATCGCCAAACCGCGGAAACGACCCCAGTGGTAAGGCACCGCGCCGCCGCCGTGCGGAATCAGGAAGCGCAGGGTCGGGAAGTCTTTAAACAAATCGCCTTGCAGCAATTGCATGAATGCGGTGGTGTCGGCGTTCAGGTAGTGCGCACCAGTGGTGTGGAAACAGTTGTTGCACGAAGTGGAAACGTGAATCATGGCCGGAATGTCGTATTCGACCATTTTTTCGTAAATCGGATACCAGTATTTGTCGGTCAGCGGTGGGGAAGTCCAATGGCCGCCCGATGGATCAGGGTTCAGGTTGATGCCGACGTTGCCGAATTCATTGACACAGCGTTCCAATTCGGCAATACAGGTTTCAATCGGCACGCCCGGGCTTTGCGGCAACATCGCTACCGGCACGAAATTGTCGGGGAAGAGTTGCGACACGCGGTAGCATAATTCGTTGCAAATCGCCGCCCAAGTGGACGACACTTCAAAATCACCGATGTGGTGTGCCATAAAGCTGGCACGCGGTGAGAACAGGGTCATGTCGGCGCCGCGCTCTTTCATCAGGCGCAATTGGTTTTTTTCGATGGTTTCGCGCAATTCGTCATCGCTGATTTTCAATTCGCTGGCTTTTGGCATTTGTGAAGGGTTGCCGATGGCGGCGATTTGTTTGTTGCGCCATGCTTCGAGTGAAGGCGGGGCGGTGGTGTAGTGGCCGTGGCAGTCGATAATCAGGCTCATGGGTTGCTCCTTGATGATTTTTTATGGGGTAAACAGGCCGTCTGAAAAGCGGCGTGTGGGTAGGGTGTTTTAGACGGCCTTTAATACAATAGGCCGTCTGAAAGTAGGGCTTAGCTGTCGCCGTAGATTTTTTGTCTCAACAGCAGGCAGACTGTCATCACTAATGACGGAATCGCCAGAATCACGAAAATAGTGACAAAATCCAGTTTCCATGCAATCAATTGGCCGGTTAAGAAGGTGCCGGCAATCGCGCCGAAACGGCCGATACCCAACATCCAAGACACACCGGTGGCGCGGCATTCGGTCGGATAGAATTTGGCAGCCAAAGCAGGCAGGGAGGTTTGCGCGGTGTTTTGCATCACGCCGGCGAATAACACCACGGCAATCAACATACCCAAGCCCTGACCCAGCGACCAGCCGATACAGGCCACCGATACTGCAGTTAAGAAAGACAAGAATGCAATCAGTCGGTTGCCGTTGAAGCGGTCCATCAAGTAGCCGCTGGCAATCGCGCCTAAGCCGCCCAAGGCAAACAAGCCGGAAATACGCGGGCCCAGTTCAGGCGGCATATTCGCTTCTTTAAACAACACCGGCATCCAGTTGATCATGGCGTAGAAAATAATCAGGCCGCTGAAGTAAGAGAGCCATAGCAAAATCGAACCGGCGCGGAAGTGGCTGCCCAAAACCATCGCCATCGGGTTGTCGGTCTTCTGTTCGGTATTTTTTTCAGGCAACACAAACACGGCATTGCTCAAATCAGCTTTAGGGTTAATGCGTTGCAGGATTTTTCGCACTTTCTCGGCCGGTTGGTTTTTAGACACCAAAAACGAAGCCGAACGCGGCATGATGAAAATCATCAATACGCCCAAAATCAAAGGCAGCAAACCACACCACAACATCGCTGTGCGCCAGCCGTATTCAGGAATGATAAACGAAGCAAAGAAACCACCCGCAGCTGCGCCCACAGGGAAGCCGCAATACATGGTATTCAGGATTAACGAGCGTTTGTGATCCGGACAGTATTCAGACAGCATTGCCACCGCATTCGGCATGGCTGCGCCCAAGCCCAAACCGGTGATGAAGCGCAAGATGGTCATTTGCGTCAAATCTTGGGCAAAAGCCGAAGCCACGCAGAAGCCGGAAAACACCAAAACAGAAGCAGTTAATACGATTTTGCGACCGAATTTATCCGCAATCGGCCCTGAAGTCATCGCGCCGATGGCCAAGCCGAACAGCGCCGCGCTCAATACCGGTGCCAATTGGCTTTTTTCAATGCCCCATTCTTCCAAAAGGCTCGGTGCGACATAGCCGATGGCTGCGGTATCCATGCCGTCAAAAAAGGCAATCAGCAGGCAGATGATAAAAATCATCCATTGATAACCGGAAAATTTATTTTCATTTAAGAAATTTTGCACATTAATCGTGCGGCCGGTGATTTCTATGAGTTTCTCCAAATGTTATTGAGTCACCTTGTAATCATTAGAAACCTAATGATTTATAGGTATGTTTTTGTAATTCCATTATTGTAGATAAAAATGTTAAGTTAAAGTATGTAATCTTTCTAAGAGTTATAACAAAAATGAATAGCTAAAAGGCCGGCTGAAAGTCAATCTGCTATTTCAAAGCAGGATTATAGCAAAAATGGATAGATAAAACATAGGAGCTATAATTAAAATGATATGGTTTATATGAATGAATTCACTAAAATAGCAGTATGTTACAAATGATTACAGAGATGGAAACCATGCAGCAGCCAGCACGCCAGACCATTGCCGATTGGCAGTGCGACATATTAATTGCCGGAAGCGGCGCGGGCGGATTGTCGGCAGCGGTGACAGCGGCGCATCACGGCTTGAATGTATTGGTGGCTGAGCGTGCAGCGACTTGCGGCGGCGCGACGGCGCGTTCGGGAGGCTGGGCTTGGACGCCGGGCAACGCCTTTGCTAAAGCTGACGGCGTCAACGAGCCGCGCGATGATTTCCGCAGCTATCTGAAAGCCGTGATTGGTGAGCAGGATTATGATCACGAGCGCATTGAAATGTTTTTGGAAAATGTGCCGCACATGGTCAGCTTTTTCGAGCAGAAAACGCCGCTGAAATTCACGCCCGGTGCAAAAATTTGTGATATTTACGGCCATTTGCCCGGTGCCGGTAGCGGCCATCGTTCGGTGGCGGCAACGCTATTTTACGCCAAATCGCTGCCGAAACATCTGCTGGATATTCTGCCCGACCAATACAAGATGACTTCGTTTTGGGGTATGGGCATCATGGCGGGGCAGGATTTGGGGCATTTTCTCAACGCCATGAAAAAGCCGCAGAGCTTTCTTCATGCCGCCAAACGCTTTTCCATCCATGTGTGGGACAAAGCCGTACACAAGCGCAATATGCAGATGGTTAACGGCTTGGCGCTGATTGCCAAGTTGGTACAGGCGGCTGATGAAAAAGGCGTGCGCATTGAAGTGAATACCGCCATCAAAGAGCTGATTGAAGATGAAAACGGCCGCATTGTTGGCACTTATCTGAAGACGCCGCAAGGCTTGGTGCGTGTATCGGCGGCCAAAGGCGTGATTTTGGCCACCGGCGGCTATCCGGTCAATGTCGAGCGGCGCAAGAATTTTCCGCGCAGCCCAAGCGGCGAAGAACATTGGACGCTGGCACCGCCTGAAGCAGACGGTGCCGGACTCGCTTTGGCCGAAAGCGCGGGCGGTTATTTAGATGATTCCGGCCGCTCGCCTGCAGCGTGGTGTCCGGTTTCGCTGGTGAAATTCAAAGACGGCAGCGAAGGCGCGTTCCCGCATATTGCCGACCGCGCCAAGCCGGGCATCATCGGTGTCTTAAAAAACGGCAAACGCTTTGTCAACGAAGCAAATGGCTATTACGACTATGTGACCGGTATGCTCAACGCGGTGCCGGAAGGTGAAAAAGTCGAATCTTGGCTGATTGGCGACAAACGTGCCGTGCGCAGCTATATGTTCGGCTATGCTAAACCGCGCCCGATTCCGCTGCAAATTTACACCGACTATCTGCGCTGCATTACCGAAGCCGATACTTTGGATCAACTGGCAGAAAAATGTGGCATCGATCCGGTTGGCTTGATGAATACGGTGGCCGAATTCAACCAAATGGCCAAAGCAGGCAAAGACATAGATTTCGGCCGTGGCGACACGCCGTTTAACCGTTCCGGCGGCGACGCGTCAACCGGCTTTCCCAATCCGTCGTTAGCGCCGTTGGGCAAAGACCCTTATTACGCGGTAAAAGTGCAGGTTGGCTCGTTCGGTACATTTGCCGGTATCGCGGTGGACGCATGGTCGCGCGTGTTGCGTTCAGACGGCAGCGTGGTAGCAGGATTGTATGCAGTCGGGCTGGATCAGAAATCCGTGTTCGGCGGCAACTACCCTTGCGGCGGCACCAACATCGGTCCCGCGCTGACATTCGGTTATGCCGCTGCTCGCCACATTGCCGGTGTGACCGCGTATGAAGACGATGGCAGCAGTTTCCCATCGGCAGATTATCAAGGCAGTTTTTAAGAGAGGCCGTCTGAAAGCTTCAGACGGCCTAACAACCATTTTTCTAAGGAGAGAATAATGAGCAAACGCCTAATCGGCATGGCGCCTTTGAGCGTATTGGGCACCGAGCCGGTGGATTTTATCCAAGCCGCGGCGAAGACGGGTTTCGATTTCATCGGCCTGCGCACCCGTCCGGTAACCACCACCGAAAAAGACCTGAATCTGTTGCACAACAATCCGCGCATGAAAGAAGTATTGGCAGCCTTGAAAGACACCGGCATGAAAGTGGTCGATACCGAATTTTTAGCCATCGATGAACATGTTACGCCCGATGTTTGGCTACCTATGCTGGAAGCCGCCGCGCAATTGGGTGCGCAAAGCCTGACCGCTACCATCACCGATCCGGATTTGGCGCGCGCGACGGATGTGATGGCGCGCTTGGTAGAAGATGCCAAAAAATCCAATCTCATCATTACCTTAGAGCCGATTTCCTATCAAACCGTCAAACTTTTAACCGAAGCAGCGGATGTGGCCGAGCAAACCGGCTGTCAGGTATTGTTTGATACGTTGCATTTCCACCGTGCATTCGGCGAACCGGAACACATCATTCCTGCCTTGCCGTATTTGGCCAATATGATTCAATTGTGTGATGGTGTGCTGGCCGAACGTGCCGATACGCGTGAAGGCTTGATTGAAGAATCGCTTGCCAAACGCGGCGTGCCGGGCGAAGGCGATTTCAAATTGGCCGAATGTGTAGCCTTGTTGCCGGAAGACATGCCGGTGAGCATTGAAGTGCCGAATCCGAAATTTGCCGAATTGGGCTTGGAAGGCTATTTGCGCTATTTGAAAGCGGCCACCGAGCAGGTATTGGAAAAAGCCGCAGCTTTACGCGTTTAAGTGAATCATTTAAAAAAATGCCGTCTGAACGTGAAAAACGTTCAGACGGCATTTTTGATTGCGCTTATATCCAGCGGCCATTATTCATGATGCTGTTTCCAATACAAATCCTGTGCCACCAAGCGAGCAGGGGCGTTGGCGGCGCCATATTGGTCGTAGCCGCCGCGGCGTTCGCAGATTTCAAAGAAAAAGCGGTTTTCAATCAATTGCGAATAAGCATGCAGGAATTCGCCACCGTTACCGTCGGCATCGTAGAGCAAATGATGTTCGCGCAAACGGTCGATGAAATCGTCGGCCAAACCGAATCGTGCCTGCAAATCATCGTAATAGTTTTGCGGGATGTCGAGCAGATTGGTGCCATTTTGACGCATAAAGGCCACGGTTTCAAAAATATCGTCGCTGGCAAAGGCGATGTGTTGCAGGCCGGCGCCTTTGTAGTTGGCCATTGAGCGTGAAACTAAAGTATTTTGGTTGTCAGAAATGTTCAACGGTAGGCGGATTTGGCCGTTTTGGCTGCGCAACACACGGCTTTTCATTAGGCCGTAAGGGTCGGGCAGGGTTAAGTCGTTTTCGATGTTGAAGCCGAATAAGGCGGCGAAATGCAGCGTCCAGCGATCCATCATGTCGTTGGGCACGCCATAAGCGGTGTGGTCGATGCGGCTGAGTTTCGGCTCGCCTTGGAATTTGGTTTTGTGGAAATCGACGCTGTAAATGTCGCTGTCGACAAAATACTGCAAACCGCCATTAGGTGAGCGGATGGCGTGCACATGGCGCTTGTTCGGGCCGACTTTGCCTTGGTAGAAAATATTGCCATATTCGATGGCGCGCTGATACATGGCTTCGGCATCGCTGACTTTATACGCCGCCGCGCACACCGATGTACTGTGTACGTTGAAAAAGGCATCGGCCAAAGAATCCGGCTCGGCGTTGAGAATCAGGTTCACGCCGCCGTGTTGGTAGAGCGAAACGTTTTTGCTTTTGTGCAAACCGGTTTTTTGGAAGCCGAATTGGCGCAAAATATTATCCAAACGCTGGGCACTGGTATCGTTGACGGCAAATTCGACGAAATCGGTGTCTTGAAATTCAGGCGCGGCAGGCGGGGTGAACAATTCGGCCGATACGGTCAGGTTTTGCTGTTTCAGACGGCCGGCGACTTGTTCTTCCAGATGCTGTTTTGATATAACCTTGTCGAAAGGCCGTCTGAAAATCTGATTTCAGACGGCCTATTTTAACGGCTTATTTCAACACGCTCAAACTTCAGCGCTCGGTTGGTTGCGATACAAGATGTATTTGATGATGACACGGCAATCAGCAGAGCCGGTACGGTCAAAGCCATCGCCACGGTTGAGAAATTCCAGCCTGCATTCAACATCCATGCGCCGGCAAATGCGGAAATAATCGCACCGGTGCGGCCGATACCGTGCATCCAGCTGTTGCCGGTCGCGCGGGCGCTCAATGGGAAGAAGTTGCTCGACAAGGCGTTCATGCCGGTGCCGCCGCCGTTAAACGCTGCGCCGATGTAGAATGAGGTAATACACAGCAGCAGATATTCTGCGCCCAAGCTGCTCATGAACACCAATACTACTGCGCCGCTGACGTAAGAGAGCGCCAAGACGCGGTGTGGCTCGAAGCGGTCCATAAACCAGCCCAGCATAATCGAACCCAACGGGCCGCCCAATTGGAACATAGCAGAAATAATCGATGCTTGTGCCGCAGTCATGCCGGATTCTTTAATCATGGTCGGCATCCAGCTGCCCAACAGGTACACCAAGAACAAATGGCTGAAGTAAATCACCCACAGCAGCAAGGTGCCTTTGGCGTAGTGATGGTTCAACACGGTTTTAATCGGGTTTTCATTGCTTTGCACCGTTTGCGGTTTAGGAATGAAGAAAGTCGATTGCTCAGTGGTGCTGCCCGGGGCGCATTGCTCCACGATTTTGCGGATTTCTTGACGGTCGGCGCCTTTGTGCACCATATACGCCAGCGATTCCGGCAATTTGAAAATCATAAACAGGCTCAACAGAATCGGTACGATACTGCCAAACCAGAATACGCTCGGCCAGCCCCATTGTGGAATCATCCACGCTGCCAAGAAGCCGCCGCCAGCCGCGCCGACGGTGAAACCGGCAAACACGATGGTCACCAACAGCGAGCTGCGGTGTTCAGGTGAATATTCTTTGGCCAAGGTCGCCACCATCGGCATAATGCCGCCCATGGCAAAACCGGCGATGAAGCGGAACACAATCATGTGCCAAATTTGTGTGGCAAACGCCACCAGCAGCGTGAACAAGCCAAAAATAAACACGCTCACAATCAATACTTTGCGGCGGCCGAAGCGATCACCCAAGGGCCGGCGGTCAGTGCGCCGAAGGTCAGGCCGAAGAGGGCGGCACTCAATACCGGCGCCAAATCGTTGTTGGACAAATTCCAAGCTTCTTTCAGGCTTGGGCCGACGAAGCCCATAATCACCACATCGAAGCCGTCCATGACCACAATCAGGAAGCAGAGGAAAATCACCAATTTCTGGTAGGTACTCACGCCGCGGCTGTCGAGTAGCTCGCGGACGTTGATTTCATGATTTTGCGACATTTGGTTTCTCCTTATTAATCGCGTTTTTCTTATCAAGCTGAGTTACATTAATTTCAGACGGCCTTGAGGTAAGAGGCCGTCTGAAACCATTAATACTGAATACGTGCCACTTCGCGCAGGTGTTCGGCAGTCGTGGTCGGCAGGTTGAAGTATTCCAAGTAAACCGGAATTTGTTCAAACAGCATATCGGTGCCGACTTGAATCACGCAGCCTTTGGCTTGGGCGGCGGCCAAAAATGCGGTGATTTCGCTTTGCAGCACCACATCGCCGACAAAGGCTTCCGACGCAATACGCGCCACATCAACCGGCATCGGGTCGCCTTCATACATGCCCATCGGTGTGGCATTCACCACCAAATCAAAGCCTTGCGGATCATTGCTGCCGGTTTCGACGATTAAATCGGCATAGTGCTGTTTCAGACGGCCTGCTAATGCTTCGGCGGCGGCTGCGTTGACATCAAACAAAGCCAAACGCGCCACGCCCGCTGCCGCCAAAGAGGCCGCAATCGCGCAGCCCACGCCACCGCTGCCGACGACCAAAGCCGCTTTGCCTTCCGGTGCAAAACCTTTGCGGCGCACACCGCGCACAAAACCTTCGCCGTCGAACATATCGCCTTCCAGCTTGCCGTCGGCACCACGGCGCACGGCATTGCATGAACCGGCAATTTGCGCGGTCGGCGTCAGGCGGTCAACCAAATCGATGGTGGTGACTTTGTGCGGCATGGTCACCAGCGCGCCGATGACGTTTTCGCAGGTGAACACGCTTTTCAGAAAATCAGGATAAACCGGCGCTTGTGAAGAAAACGGCACCACCAGCGCATTGATGTCGGCCGCTTCGAAATAAGGGTTGTAAATCATCGGCGATTTGAAGGTTTGAGTGGGGTAGCCGATGTGGGCAATGACTTGGGTCAAGCCGTTAATGTTCATGAAGCTTCTCCTTTTGTTTGAGTGAAATAAGGTTGTTATGGATTTTTTCAGACGGCCTTTAATAAATTCTCAGGCCGTCTGAAAAAAATAGAATCATAAACCTAATCTGTGTTTGATGGCTGTTTATTTTTGAATATTTCAACTAAGGCCGTCTGAAAAAGCCAGATGCTGATTTCAGACGGCCTTGTCATTATTTATTTGCCATCCCAAACGCGTGCCGGAACCATCACTTCGCCGCGCATGATGTTGCGGGCGGTGCGGATTAAAGCCGCGCCGTTGACCTTACCATTGCCGTCGGTTTCCAAGGCCACGCTGAACTCGCCGCTTGGGTGTTCGATGGAAAGCGAAGCCGGATTGTCGGCCACAGCCAAACCGTCGGCCACGCTGTCTTTCATCACGCAGGCGGTGGCGATGGTGACGGCCGCCAATACGCCGATGGCTTCGTGGCAGACGTGCGGAATGAAGCAGCGGGTGTGTACTGCACCGCCGTCAACAGGGGCATTCAGCAGACACATTTTCGGATAGTTTTTGGCAGAAACATCGCCCAAACCCATTTTTAAAGATGCAGTTAGGCGCAGCTTTTCCAAAATGGCTTTGAGTTCGTCATCGTTGTTTAATTGTTCCACGCTCTCATAGGCTGTGCGCTTCACATCGGCGGCACGCACCAAAATCATCGGCATACCGTTGTCGATGCAGGTGGCTTCCAATTGGCCGAAACCTTCGATATCAAACACGTCGCTGGTGTTACCGGTCGGCAAAAGGCTGCCGGCTACCGAGCCTTCGGTATCTAAGAAACGGATGTGGATAGGGGCGGAGGTGCTGGGTACGCCGTCGATTTTGGCATCACCGTCGTAATTGATGATGCCGTCGGGCGTTTCGACAGTGATGTCGCTCAACATACCTGTGTTCAAGGTCAGCACGCGCACGGTCGTTTCATCGCCTTGCGCCTGAATCAAGCCTTTTTCCAAGGCAAACGGTACCACAGCCGCCAACATGTTGCCGCAGTTGGGCTTGGTATCGACAATATCATTTTTCGGCTGCAATTGCGCAAACAAAAATTCCAAATCCACGCCTTCTTGTTCGCTCAAAGACACCACACCGACTTTGCTGGTTAAAGGGTGCGCGCCGCCGGCACCATCGACTTGGCGCGGATCGGGCGAACCCATGGCCGCGAGCAACACTTGATTGCGGGTCGCTTCATCGGCAGGTAAGTCGGCAGCGGCAAAAAACAGGCCTTTGGAACTACCGCCACGCATCAGCATGGCAGGAACAGCGGTTTGGGCAGCCATTTCGAATCCTTTGTAATGTAGTGGTATGTAGTGGATTATTATAGGTAAAGAAATGTTTGGAAAGGCGTTGAAGCGACTATCAGCTATATCAAAATAGTATAATTGCAAAGGCCAGCTATACTATAGTCGTTTAGAATAAAATGACACAGCGTTGCCAGCTTTCCTGATGTATTAAGTGTGCACGGCGGTCGCTGTCGCCTTGTCTGATTCCTATTTTAAACGACGATAAGATAATTAATATCATAAAACCAATAATTAGAGATTGAGAAAAAGTCATGGATTTGAAACAGTTACGATATTTTCAGCAGGTGGCGCAACAAGGCAGCTATACGCGTGCCGCCGATATTTTGGGCGTGGCGCAACCGGTATTGAGCCGCCAAATCCGCCTGCTGGAAACCGAATTAAGGCAAAACCTGCTCAATCGTCACGGACGCGGCGTTTCCCTGACCGAGCCGGGCAGGATTTTGCTGGAACACTGCGGCGTGATTTTGCAACAGATTGAAATGATTCAGGAAGATTTGAGTTTAAACAGCGGTAAACTCAGCGGCCACATCACGCTTGGTTTGCCGCCGACGATTGCCAAATTATTGTCGCTGCCGATTATCCGAGCGTTTCGCCAACATCTGCCCGATGCCCAATTGCGCATCACAGAAGGCTTGAGCGCGCAGCTGCAAGACCGTTTGCAGCAAGGCAAAATCGACATGGCACTGCTGTATAACCCTGCCTATTCGGCTGATGTCGAAACGCAATTGCTGTATGAAGAACGTCTGTATCTGATGGCACCGAAAAACGATCACCTGCTCAACGCCGACACGCCGATCAACGCTGAACATTTGGCCGCCTTGCCGCTGATTCTGCCTTCCGTGCCCAATACCTTCCGCCTGCTGGTTGAGCAGGAAATGGCGCGGCACAATCTTATGCCCAATATCGTGATGGAAATCGACAGCGTGGAAACCATGCTGCAACTGGTGGCAGAAGGCATGGGTTATTCGATTTTGTCGAAATATTCCATTGATTTGATGAACTATAAAGAATCGATTCAGGTGATTCCGATTGAGTCGCCGCAATTCGTCAGCCGCCTGTTTTTGGCGACTTCGGCCAAGCATGCACTCACGCGCACGCAAAAAGAAGTGGATAAAATTTTGAAGCGGGTGTGTTTGAATTTGGTGGAGGAAGTTTCAGACGGCCTTTAAAGTGGATGATGACCGTCTGAATATATGAAATACTTAAAACCACGAAAAAAAAGGCCGTCTGAAAAGTTTTGAATCATTCAAACTTTTCAGACGGCCTCGTTGTATGGAAACCCTTGATGTTAAATCTTTAAACCAAATCCAGCTTCTTCAATAAAGCCATGCTGGCCGAATCGACCAAGCGGAAGGTTTCGTCAAAATCGCCGGTGTACCACGGGTCGGGCACATGGTCATAACCACTCTCGGGAATCAAATCGGTCAGCTTGAATAATTTTTCAGGATGCTTACCAAAAAGCTTTTCCAAATCACGCAAGTTGTTGTCGTCCATCGCGAGAATGTAATCGTAATGGCCGATGTCGCTGCGTTTGACTTTGCTGCTGGTAAAACCGGTGTTGTCCATGCCTTGTTGCGCCAGCATTTGCCGCGTGCCTTGGTGCATGTTTTCACCGTCGTGCCAACCGGAAGTACCGGCGCTGTCGGTGTGAATGCGCTGGCCGACACCGGCTTCTTCGGCGCGGTGGCGCAACACGAATTCACCCATCGGTGAGCGGCAGATGTTGCCGAGGCATACGAATAAAATACGGTATGTTTTCATGATTATTCCGCGAAAAACGGGTTGTGGCCTGACAATTTCAAGGCTTGCGCGTAGGTCGGCAATTCGCTGTTTTCCGGCACCACATCATGCAGCATATAAACATGTTCCACGCGGCATTCAGCCATTAAATCCAAGAAATTTTGCTGGATAACGGCGATGTTGTCGGTTGGCGACAAGGTCCAAGTATAGACCTGCGGCGCAATTTCAAACGCGCTGTCGGTGGCGTTAAAGCCGAACTGAATCAGCCCGCCGGCTTTAGCGGCCACCACCACACCCACGCGCGGGCTTTGCATGCGGCTCGCGCGGATGGCGTTGGTGGCGAAAACGTCCATCGCCATGCGTTGGCGCATGTGGCTGCCGGTTGTCAGTGCAGACAGCGGCGCATCAGGCGACAGGGGATTGACGAATAAGGTTAAGCCCGGCTGGGTGAGGGCTTCCTGCCATACCTGCATCAGCGGCAAACCGGCTTTTAACAGGTTTTGATTGAGCGATTCTTGCAGCTTTTTGTCGCCGTAGCCCAAGGCAAACACTACATGCACCGATTGGCCGCTAGGAATCTGCAATTCAGACGGCGTAAATTGAGCGGCAAATTGCGCGGCGGCTTCAGCGTTTTGTTTGGCTTCAAACCATTGGCCGGCATTGATTTCACTCAATACAGTTGATGACACCAGAAACGGCAGCCATGTTGCCTGATTGAATGCGCGCAAATGCGGATGGTTTTCCAATACGGCAAACAGTGCGGCAGTTGGTACGTTCAAAGGCAGGGTTTGTTCTTGATTGCAACCGGCCACTAACACCAAAGGCATGGCAAACCATTGGCTTTCTTCGTCTTTTTCGGCATTCAAAACCGTGGTCAGGTTATCGAGCAAGACTTTGTAACTTTCGGCATCGGCCACCATGCTCATGGCCACCGACAAACCCAAATAATAATTTTGCTGAAACATGCCGCGGATTTCGGTTTGCAGCGATTCGGCGGACAGTTTGCGCTGCGCGGCGGAAGTGCTGTGTGCCAAGTTGGAAGCGTGCAGCAAGAGATTGTTTTTAACCGGTGTTTCAGGGTAAGGTCGTGTGTCGGCAAGAATGAAAGGGGTGTTCATTTTCTACCTTTGATATTGTTGTTTTGAAAGAGCAAAGATTATAGCAATAACTGACTGAAACAGTCGGGAATCAAGCGGAAAAAATTTCTATCCGCTTGATTTATCTGATAATAGAAATGAAAAAAGCACTGATATGAATCAGTGCTTTTTAATCTTGGCGCGGCGGACGGGGCTCGAACCCGCGACCCCCGGCGTGACAGGCCGGTACTCTAACCAACTGAGCTACCACCGCGCAAGTAATTGTGTTGCCACAATTACAAGAAACTTGGTGGGTGATGACGGAGTCGAACCGCCGACATTCTGCTTGTAAGGCAGACGCTCTACCAACTGAGCTAATCACCCGAGAAGCCGAATTAAACCAAATATCCGTGTTATGCGCAAGTGATTTATGCGGATTATTTTCCAGATTATTGAAACTAAAATAAAAATTTTCAGACGGCCTGTGTGTGATTAGGATTTTTCATAAAGGAAATGACCTAATTTATCCGCTTTTGTGTGCAGATAGCGCTCGTTTTCAACATTTTCACCAACCTGTAACGGAATGCGTGCCACTACATTAATATCGGCTTTTTGCAGCGTTTTGACTTTTTCCGGATTGTTGGTCAACAGTTTTACTTCATGCACGCCTAAGTGATCATAAATACTTTTAGCCAAGGTGAAGTCACGTGCATCGACTGGCAGGCCGAGTTCAACATTAGCTTCCACTGTGTCACGGCCTTGGTCTTGCAATTGGTAGGCACGGATTTTGTTGATCAAGCCGATGCCTCGGCCTTCTTGGCGCAAATAAACAATCACGCCGCGGCCTTCTTGCTGCACTGCCTGCATGGCTGCCTGCAATTGTGGACCGCAATCACATTTTTGCGAGAATAGGGCGTCGCCGGTCAAGCATTCCGAGTGAATACGTGACAAAACGGGCAGGCCGTCTGAAACATCGCCCATCACCAGTGCCACGTGTTCTTGGCCGCTTTCTTCTTCAAAGCCATGCATGGTAAACACACCGAATTCAGTCGGCAGACGGCAGGAAGCCACGAATTTTACTGCTTTAGTCATCTTGTGCTTCCTCGTTGTCCACTACGTTCAACAGCGCTTTCATTGGCTCGCTTAACGCCAGCGATAAGGCCGTCCATTCGGTTAATGCGGCATCATCGGCTTGGTCTTTATCGTTAAACTCAATATGCACCACGCCCAAAACCGCACCGCTTTGGGTACAAATCGGCACCGATACTTGCGCCTTACTGGCCGCATTGCGTTCGCCCGAAATTTCGCCCAAAGTTATCCAATAGGCAATATCGTTGGCGACATTCATCCAGCCACTTTGCGCCGTGCGCGAAACCAGATAGATTTGGCTGTTGTCTTCATTTACATCCAAATGCGGTTCCAGCCTTAAACCTTGCTGGGTCAGCACAACCAATTTCGGTGTTAGCGTTTCAGACGGCATGTGCGCATAAACTGCCGCGGTTTTGATGTTGGCTTGGCGGCTGTATACAGAATCCAAAGCCATAAAAATTTGTTTCAATAAAGCATCGTTATCAGCATTTGGCTCGATGTGTTCCGCCAACGTAAAGCCGTTTTTTTCCGGCCACAATACCGAGCGGTCAATCGCGGCATTGCCCATGTTAATCACCGCCTGCGCCGCAGTATAGGCAACATACACGTCATCCACAGGCAGCTTTAAGCCTTGTGTTTGCAGGAAATCTTCAATTAATAATCTTGGCATGTGCCATTCCTCAAGATACAGTAGCGAGACCGTCTGAAAAGGGAAAACCAAGCTTTTCAGACGGCCATTTAAAGTTAATTTATGTCGATATGAGGCTGATTATACCTTTTTTCAAGACAGGAGGCTTTGCATGCTTTTTAATTGTGTGTATAATCCGCTACTTGGTTTGCGGACGTGGCGAAATTGGTAGACGCACCAGATTTAGGTTCTGGCGCCGCGAGGTGTGAGAGTTCGAGTCTCTCCGTCCGCACCAAACTACCCCTAAAAGGGGTATTTTTTTTGTCTAATGCAATCTAACGCAATCGACCAAATTCAATACTGGAAAGGCTTTCAGGCTGATTCAATGCTTTCTCGCTGTCTAATATCGTCTAATGCCGTCTAATTGAATAAACCATAAATTGGGGGTATATTTGGGGGTGTTGAAAAATACCCCTGAAAAAAATACCCCCCAAATGCCACTAAACGACCGAAAAATAAAGGATGCAAAACCCGCTGATAAAGCCTACAAACTGGCTGATAGTGGCGGCCTGTATCTGCAAGTTACACCAGCAGGCGGCAAGCTATGGCGGTTGAAGTACCGTATAAGCGGCAAAGAGAAATTACTTTCAATCGGCAAATACCCCGAAATCTCTTTAGTGGAAGCCCGAGAAGCAGCCGAGAATGCCCGCCGTATGATTGCCCAAGGCCAAGACCCCGCCGCCATGAAGCAGCAGGCCAAGCAAGAGCGTAGAGCAGCCTTACTCAATACTTTTGCCCACGTTACCAAGGCATGGCACAAAAAGAACATCATGCGTAAAGGCTGGAAGCCCAATCATGCCGCCCGTGTTTGGCGGTATTTTGAAACCGATGTTTTCCCCGTTATTGGCGAAATGCCGATAAACGAAATCGGCAAGAAAGAGATAAAGGCCGTATTGGATAGAGTGACCGCGCGGGGCGTATCAGAGACCGCCGAGAAAATCAGACAATGGATAGGGGCGGTATTTACATACGCTGGATTTGAAGAATTAACCGACCGCAACCCCGCTGCCTTATTGCAAGGCTATATCAAGCCGTCTGAAACGCGCCCTATGCCTGCCTTGCCGCGTGAAGAGCTGGCCGAGTTTTACCGCCGTTTGATACTGGCAGACTGCAAGCAGTCAAACCGTATTTGCATTATGCTGATTATGCTTTGCTTTGCCCGCAATAAAGAGATACGCGGCGGCCAATGGCAGGAAATCGACTTTGAGCGCAAGATATGGACTATCCCAGCCAAGCGAATGAAGCGGCCGCGTGAGCATATAATCCCCTTATCTGATTGGGCGATTGAGCTGTTAAACGAACTGCACGACCAAACAGGGGATACCCCCTATCTATTCCCCAGTCGCACCGCCGCCGATGGCTATATCAGTGAAAACACCGCAGGCAAAATCATCAACGGCATGGGCTATTACGGCATTGCCACGCCCCACGGTTTCCGCTCCCTTGCAAGCAGCATTCTGAATGAGCAGGGCTATAATGCCGATGCCATTGAAAGGCAGTTAGCCCACATTGACGAAAACAGGATTTTAGAGCGGCCTAGTTAAGCATATCTGAAGCGGTACAGATTAAGCTGGTAACGCGCCATAAAGTTAGTGAAGCGGAGATACACGAAGCTTTTGCCAGCCGAGATGGCGGCATATTGGAAGATACACGCGCCGAAAACAGAACTATACCGCCGACATTATGGTTTATCGCCGAAACCTTTAAAGGCCGTCTATTAAAAATTGTCTTTATTCAAGATGGAGAAAACACCATCATCAAAACCGCTTATGAGCCAAACCGCGAAGAGATACGAATTTATGACAAATACAAGGATTAACGCCATGAACAGACAAGACGAAATGCACAAAGACACGGAAAAATGGGAAAGTAGAGAATTAGGAGCAAGCGAGACATACGCGCGCCGCGCTGATATAGACTTAAACGCCCTAGATGAATCACTAGGCTTAAAGCCTATCTCAATCCGTTTACAGCAAGGCATGATTGACGATTTGAAAGCTATTGCCGCCTTTCATGGCATAGGCTATCAACCGTTGATTAAGCAGATTTTGGCACGTTTTATCGAGAGTGAACAAAAAATGCTGGCTAATGAGATGATACGCGAAACACTAAAACAGCGTGAAAACCAAGACAGCGATGCGGCCTAACCGGCGCATATCTGTCAATAAACGGTTTGAAAACACAAACACCAGCCGCGCCGCTGGTGTTTTTTTTGCACGTTATACAGCATTTGTATAATTAGCCATGCTATGTATAATTTTGTATAAAACTGAATGCAGCCTGAACAATACAGCCCCGACCGTTTGCAATGCGGCGGGGCTTTTTGTTGCCTAAATTATGCAATCACGTTGAATGCCGTCTATTGCATGGTAAAATGTAGCTACATTATCCGATGATTCCAAGCAAGGAAAAAGCAATCATGCAAACCATGACAAGCCGTGAATTTAACCAGCAGAGCGGGAAGGCAAAGCAGGCCGCGCAAGCCGCGCCGGTTATCATAACCAATCGGGGAAAGCCTGAATTTGTATTGATGATTTATGCGGAATATCTGAAATTGACCGGCCAAGCGCAGGAAACCGCAAAGGCCGTCTGAAACGTTACTGATGGAGCAGTAATATGATTGATAAAATAGACTATATTGATTTTGGGGCTTAGGAAGCAAAAATATTAAATTGGGTTATTTCGAAGCATCTTCATTAATATTTTACCTAAATCTTCATGCCGGTGGTTAAACCTAAACT
>NZ_PDBT02000027.1:0-31538 GCF_002551535.2 Neisseria sp. N95_16 | reverse complement strand
ATTGCTACTCGCTATGAGAAATTAGCTCGTAATTTTAAATCGATGCTTTACTTGGCTTGCTCTATTATTCATGCTAAGTTAAATTGAGGACACGCCCTAGTAAATTTTTAGGAATTTTTAAACCGTCATTCCCGTGCTGGAGGGAATTCAGACCGATCAGCTTCAGGAGTGTTTAACTTCTTTAGTAATTTGACACACTGGATTCCCACCTGCTCGGGAATGACGAGTATAGTTTTCGTAGTTCAAATTGAGTTTTACGAAGGTCTCAGCCTAATTAATAGAAGCAGTTATAAACTATTTAAGGCCGTCTGAAAAATCGGTTATAATAAATTTCTTTCAAAAAGGCCGTCTGAAAAGACGGTTTTCTTTTTCTATTCACGCGGTTCGTAACCCTCCCGCGATACCAAAACTAGGAATCAATATGCACAATCAAAAAGCCTTGGTCATCTTTTCCGGTGGCCAAGATTCTACTACTTGCCTGCTTCAGGCGATTCAAACCTATGGCCGGGACAATGTCCAAGCCATTACTTTTCACTATGGTCAGCGCCACTCCATCGAATTGGAACGCGCGCATTGGATTGCCCAGGATTTAGGCATTGCGCAAACTGTATTAGATTTGAGCTTAATACGGCAGATTACCCACAATGCTTTGATGGAAGAGGGTGCAGATATCCAGACGGCCGCTAACGGTATGCCGAATACGTTTGTCGATGGCCGCAATGCCCTGTTTTTAATGTATGCCGCTATTTACGCCAAAGGTCAAAACATCAAACACATCATCGTAGGGGTCTGCGAAACCGATTTTTCCGGCTATCCCGATTGTCGCGATGTGTTTGTGAAATCCATGAATGTTACCCTCAATTTGGCGATGGACTATGATTTCCAAATCCACACGCCTTTGATGTACCTGACCAAAGCGCAGACATGGGCGCTGGCCGATGAGTTGGGCTATTTGGATTATGTCCGTGAGCAAACGCATACCTGTTACAACGGCGTGGTCGGCGGCTGCGGAGAATGCCCAAGCTGCGTGTTGCGCGAACGCGGGTTACAGGAATATCTGGAAAGTAAACAGGCCATCTGAACAGATTCTTTCTTATTTTCTACAACAAAGGCCGTCTGAAAAGTTTCAGACGGCCTCAAAGAATACATCATGAAAATCACTAAAATCTTTTCTTTCGATTCATCTCACATGTTAGATGGTCACGATGGTAAGTGCCAAAACTTACACGGCCACACCTACAAACTCGAAATTACCGTTTCAGACGGCTTAATTCAAGGTGGTGCCAAAGACGGTATGGTGATGGATTTCACCGATTTAAAAGCCATAGTCAAACAAGAGATCATTGATCCCTTTGATCATGCCTTTATCTACGATGGCAGCAACGAGCGTGAAAGCCAAATTGCCGCTTTATTAGACGGCTGGAACATGAAAATCTTACGCTTAAATTATCGCACCACCGCCGAAAATATGAGCATGGAAATGTTTACGCGATTAAAGCAAGCCGGCTTAAAAGTATGCAGCGTCAAGCTCTGGGAAACGCCGACTTCCTGCGCCGAATATGAGGGCGCATGATGGTGCCGATTGAGCCTGCTAACCCGCAATACCGCATTGTCGAAATATTCGAAAGCTTGCAAGGCGAGGGCTACAACACTGGTATGCCTGCTATTTTCATCCGTTTGGGTAAATGTAACTTGGCCTGCTCGTGGTGTGATACCGATTATCTGCGTTTTGAAATGATGAGCCTGCACGAGATTTTAGGCCGTCTGAAAAATTATCGTGCGCGTAACATCATCATTACCGGTGGTGAGCCAACCATTCAGCCGCATTTGGATACCTTGCTCAACACGCTGAAAGCGGCAGGTTATTATTTATGTATGGAAACCAATGGCCTGAATCCTACGCCCATACAAATTGATTTTGTCGCCACCAGCCCAAAGGCGTGTTACGCAGATAAATATGCTAAAAGCTGCATTGAAAAAGCCGATGAAGTGCGCATTGTTGCCGATGGTGATGTGTTGGCCTTTTGCGAACAGATGGAACGAAAAATTCAAGCCGAGCATTTTTATTTATCGCCTTGTGAGCGAAATGGTGTGATGAACATTTACGATACCATCCGCCAAATCGGTCTGCTCAACAGCCGCGCCCATACAACCGTGCATTGGCAATTAAGTGTGCAAACGCATAAATGGGCAGGAATTGAGTAAACGTTAAACATTCATACCGAGGCCGTCTGAAGTGTATTTCAGATGGCCTTTATTATATTTAAGCTTTGAGTAAAGACTATTGAGATGTAGTTCTTTTGTAGTATTTTCTCAACAGTTCTGAGATTTTTATGAATGTATATTCAATAATCAAAAAATATAGATGAATATTTTTAATTTATTATTGAACATAAGCCAAGATTTATGCTCAAGAAAACAGACAGGTTTTGAAAATCATTTGGTATTTTTTCTAATACTTTTGAAGTATTCCTAATAACATATTCATTTTAAAAATAATTCTTTGCATTTTAATGGATTTACCTAACGATAATCAGAAAAAACTTGACCGCTTACATAGGATTACGTAAAGTAATCGGCATAATAAGTAAATTGGTGTGACCAATTTTAAATTACGGCTTCCTTAGTCGCTGCAGGTTTAGGGTAGATTAAGGCAAGCGTTTTTTATTTGGTTGTCTTGATTGGATGCTTTACACGTAATACAAGGATTTTCTGTATGGCACTTTTTCTCAGTATTTTTCCCATCGTTTTGCTGATTTGGTTGATGGTGAAAAAAAACAGCATGCCTTCCTATATCGCTTTACCGATTGTGGCGGCGTTGATTTATATGATTAAGATCACCTATTTTGGTGATGATTTCATGTTGTTGAATGCCACTGCTGCTTCCGGTTTGGTATCAACTTTGACGCCGATTACCGTGATTTTCGGTGCGATTATGTTTAACCGCATGATGGAAACTACTGGCTGTATCGACATCATCCGTAAATGGTTGGCCAACATTAACCCAAATCCGATTGCGCAATTGATGATTATCGGTTGGGCGTTTGCCTTTATGATTGAGGGTGCATCCGGTTTCGGTACGCCTGCTGCGATTGCCGCCCCAATTTTGATGAGCTTGGGTTTCAACCCTTTGCGCGTAGCCATCTTTACGTTGGTGATGAACTCAGTGCCGGTATCGTTCGGTGCGGTGGGTACCCCGACTTGGTTTGGTTTTGCGCCGTTGAATCTGACGCCTGCCGATATTTTGAGTATCGGTAAGCAAACCGGTATCATCCACTTCTTTGCTGCTTTTGTGATTCCGGTGATCGGCTTGAGCTTCATCGTTTCTAAAGAAGAAATTCGCAAGAACTTGGGCTTTATCGGCATCAGCGTGTTCTCATGTACCATTCCTTACGTTGCATTGGCAATGGTGAATGAAGAGTTCCCTGCTTTGGTGGCCGGTGCCATCGGTTTGATGATTTCTGTATTTGCCGCCAACAAAGGCTGGGGTTTGAGCAAAGACTATCCAAAAGATGTCAACATGGAAAAAGTGCCTTTGGCGCAAGTAGCCAAAGCCTTGGCACCATTGGGTATGCTGATCGGTATGCTGGTGATTACCCGTATCAAACAGCTCGGTATTAAAGGTTTGCTTACCAGCACTGAGCCATGGTTCAGCTTCTCGCTGCCGGGTTTGAGCGACATTACCGTCACCCAATCGCTGACCATTATGTTTAGCAACATTTTCGGTGAAGCAGTATCAGAACGTTACCAAACCCTGTATGTGCCGGCTTGGATTCCGTTTGTGATTACCGTGTGGATTTGTATCCTGCTATATAAAACCAAATTCAAAGATGCATGGACATTCTATGTCGGCACCTTCAATCAAACCAAAAAACCATTGCTCGCTTTGATGGGTGCGCTGATTATGGTGAAATTGATGATGGTCGGCGGTGATGATTCGATGGTGAAAATCATCGGCAAAGAATTTGCAGCGGTTGCCGGTGACAACTGGATTTACTTCTCGCCTTACTTAGGTGCCATCGGTGCATTCTTCTCGGGCTCGAACACTGTATCCAACCTGACATTTGGTCCAATTCAACAGCAAATCGCTTTGGATACCGGCTTGTCGGTAACACTGATTTTGGCCATGCAGTCGGTAGGTGGTGCGATGGGTAACATGGTATGTATCAACAACATTATCGCCGTGTGTACCGTATTGGGTATCGATAAATCCGAAGGTGCGATTATTAAGAAAACCGTGATTCCGATGGCGATTTATGGTGTGATTGCCGTCTTGGTGGCGCTGATTTTCTTCATGTAATCAATTTTTAAATAACCATTGAAATGCCGTCTGAAAAGTTTCAGACGGCATTTTTTTATGATGAGTATGATTGGCTAATAGAATCTGGAATGTTATTCAAATATATCATTTGAAAAGTTTGTATGTTTCGTTTCAATGAGAAAAGCCGTCTGAAAATATATTCAGACGGCCTCGTCAGTAGATTAGAAATCTAAATCCGTTTATTTCCACACCAATAAAGCATGGTTGCGTTTACCACGGCGCAGAATAGTGTATTTACCAAAACGCTTGTGTTCATCGGTCAGTAAATAAGCATCGTCCGGTTTTTCTGCAGCATGGTTCGGATTGTTCGGTTCGGTCACGGCGGCACCATTAATCACGACTGCTTTGCTGTTGACAAAGCCGCGGGCTTCTTTGTTTGATTGCGCCAAACCGCTGGTTACCAAGGCTTCTACCACATTGACGCTGCCGGATACTTCAAACGCAGGCAAGCCGTCAAGGGCGAGTTGCTCAAAGTCGGCTTTGGTCAGGTTGCTTTGGTCTTCGGCAAACAAGCTGGCAGAAATGCGTTGAGCCGCTTCCAAAGCAGCTTCACCATGAATTAAGCGGGTCATTTCTTCGGCCAAGATGCGTTGCGCTTCAGGCTTGGTGCCGCTGGCTTGGTCTTTGGCTTCAATGGCATCGATTTCTTCAATGCTCAAGAACGTAAAGAATTTCAGGAATTTATACACATCGGCATCGGCCACTTTCAGCCAGAATTGGTAGAATTGATACGGCGATGTTTTCTTCGCATTCAACCATACCGCGCCGCCTTCGGTTTTACCGAATTTAGTGCCGTCTGATTTGGTCACCAGCGGCAGGGTCAAACCGAATACTTGGTTTTGATGCAGTCGGCGGGTGAGGTCGATACCGTTGGTGATGTTGCCCCATTGGTCGGAGCCGCCGATTTGCAGCAATGCGCCGTGGCGTTGGTTCAACTCGGCAAAATCGTAACTTTGCAGCAGCGTGTAGGCAAATTCAGTAAACGAAATACCCACATCGTCGCGGTCGATACGCTGCTTCACCGATTCTTTTGCCAGCATTGCATTTACCGAAAAATGCTTGCCGATGTCGCGCAGGAAATCCAAGCAGTTCATTTGGCCGAACCAATCGGCATTATTGGCCATTACTGCGGCATTGTCGCCTTCAAAGCTCAAAAACGGTTTCAACTGATTGCGGATGCTGTCCACCCAACCGGCTACGGTGTCGGCAGAATTCAAGCTGCGCTCTACAGCCTTAAAGCTTGGGTCGCCAATCATACCGGTTGCACCGCCGACCAACGCAATCGGTGTATGGCCGGCCTGTTGGAAACGGCGCAATGCCAATACCGGCAACAAATGGCCGATGTGTAAGCTGTCGGCGGTTGGGTCAAAGCCGCAATATAAAGCGATTTTTTGTTCGTTTAACAAAGCTTCCAAAGCTTCAATATCAGTAGTTTGCGCGATCAAACCACGCGCTTGTAGGTCTTTTAATAAGCTCATATTCGTTCCATGATGTTTTCAGACGGCCTTTATTGACTCAGGCCGTCTGAATGTTGCAAGCATTTATCAAATCACACATTAAACAAGAAATGCATCACATCGCCGTCTTTCACGACATATTCCTTGCCTTCGACGCGCATTTTGCCGGCTTCTTTGGCTTTGGCTTCGCCACCTAAGGCCACGAAGTCTTCATAGGCAATCACTTGGGCGCGGATGAAGCCGCGTTCGAAATCGGTATGAATCACGCCGGCGGCTTGTGGAGCGGTGTCGCCTTTGTGAATGGTCCATGCGCGCACTTCTTTGACGCCAGCGGTGAAGTAGGTTTGCAGACCGAGCAAGTCATAGCCGGCGCGAATCAGGCGGTTCAAGCCTGGTTCTTCCAAGCCCATTTCGGCGAGGAATTCGGCTTTTTCATCGTCTTCCAATTCGGCAATTTCGCTTTCCATGGCGGCGCATACGGCCACAACCGGTGCATTTTCTTTGGCAGCCAATTCTTTTAAGCGGTCGAGATGCGGGTTGTTTTCAAAACCGTCTTCAGCCACGTTGCCGACGTACATGGCCGGTTTAGCAGTGAGCAGGAATAATGAGCGCAACATGGCCAATTCTTCGGCATCCAAGCCGAATGAGCGTACGGGCTTGCCTTCGTCTAAACGCGGCAATAATTTTTTGCACAAATCGACTAATTTTTGTGCATCTTTGTCGCCGCTGCGGGCACGTTTTTCTTCGCGGACAATCGCTTTCTCCACGCTGGCTAAGTCGGCCAAGGCCAATTCGGTGCCGATGGTTTCGATGTCAGCAATCGGATCGACTTTACCGGCAACGTGGACGATGTTTTCATCATCAAAACAGCGCACCACATTCACGATGGCATCGGTTTCGCGGATGTTGGCCAAGAATTGGTTGCCCAAGCCTTCGCCTTTGCTGGCACCGGCCACCAAACCTGCGATATCGACGAATTCCACAATGGCAGGCTGCATTTTTTGCGGATTGACGATTTTCGCCAATTCGGCCATGCGTGGGTCAGGTACTTCGACAATGCCGACATTCGGTTCGATGGTGCAGAAAGGGTAGTTGGCCGCTTCAATGCCCGATTGTGTTAAGGCGTTGAACAGGGTGGATTTGCCGACATTGGGCAGGCCGACGATGCCGCATTTTAAGCTCATGTTTTTTCCTGATATTTGCTAAAATTTTTAAACGGGCAATTATAGCATAATTCGTTTGTAAGGTTGGATGACAAGGCCGTCTGAAAAAGGTGTGTTGCTTTTCAGACGGCCTTCACTTATTTAAAAATCAAAATCAGCAGCAGGGCAATGGCAATCAAACCGAGCCACAGGCTTTGCCGTTGCTGCACTTTAATCAAATGCAGGTACGCATCGCGCATTTCCTGTTGGCGGTTTTCATCGACCAGCGCATTGAGTTTGCGCGGCAGGCTCGGCAGGATTTGCGCCCAGTCGGGGGCTTCGTTTTTCAGGTTATTGAATAAGGCTTTCGGGCCGATTTGCTCGTTCATCCATTTGGTGAGAAACGGCTTGGCGGTCGCCCACAAATCCAAATCAGGGTCGAGTTGGCGGCCTAAGCCTTCGATGTTGAGCAGCGTTTTTTGCAGCAAAACCAGTTGCGGTTGGATTTCGACATTAAAGCGGCGGCTCACTTCAAACAAGCGCATCAGTACCAAGCCGAATGAAATTTGCGAAATTGGTTTGTTGAAAATCGGTTCGCACACGCTGCGCACGGCGGCTTCGAGTTCTTCCGCGCGCGTATCGGCCGGCACCCAGCCTGATTCGATGTGGGCGGTGGCGACGCGGTGGTAATCGCGGTTGAAAAAGGCGAGGAAATTAATCGCCAAATAGCGTTTGTCGTAGTCGGTCAGGCTGCCGACAATGCCGAAATCAAGCGCGATGTAGCGGTTGTCGTCGGCGACCAAGATATTGCCCGGGTGCATGTCGGCATGGAAAAAACCGTCGCGGAATACTTGCGTGAAGAAAATTTCCACGCCGTAATCGGCCAGTTTTTTTAGATCGATGCCTTTGGCTTTGAGCGCGGGGATGTCAGAAACCGGCGTGCCTTCCATCCATTCGATGGTCAATACATCGCGGCTGCAATAATCGTAAAATACTTTGGGAATAATCAGCATGTCGCTGCCGGCGAAGTTGCGGCCAAGCTGGCTGGCATTGGCGGCTTCGCGCATTAAATCTAATTCGTCATGCAGGTATTTGTCGAATTCAGCGACGACTTCGCGCGGCTTCAGGCGTTTGCCGTCTGCGAATAAGCGTTCCAACCAGCCGGCACCTAAGCGCATCAGTGCCAAATCCTGTTCGATAACCGGCAGGATATTCGGGCGCAATACCTTCACCGCCACTGCTTCGCCACTGTGCAAACGCGCTTTATGCACTTGGGCAATCGAGGCACTGGCGACCGGTTCGGTTTCAAACTCGGCATACAGGGTTTCAATCGATTGGCCTAAGGCTTTTTCGATTTGGCGGCGTGACAGTTGCGCGTCAAACGGCGGGACGCGGTCTTGCAGTTTCGCCAGTTCAATCGCGTATTCGTAGGGAATCAAATCGGGGCGGGTGGATAAAACTTGGCCGAATTTAATAAAAATCGGACCGAGGCTTTCCAGAGCCAAGCGTAAACGTACGGGCAGGGTTTGGTCTTGATATTCGGCAGATTGCGGCAGTTTGCCGATGATGTTGCGCAACCAATCTTGCTGGATGTGGTTGATAAATAAATCAGAGAGTCCGTAAAGATAAAGTGTGCGGAAGATGGTTTTAATGCGTTTGAGCCATTTCATGGTGGGCATTCGGTTGCGCTGGAGATGGACGAATTATAAATCATTGCAAGGCTTGAGCCAAAACATTCTATTGAGCATAAATGGGGGAGGTAAACAAAAAGGCCGTCTGAAACGAATGGGTTCAGACGGCCTTTGGGTCAGAAAATTTACAGCAATTTAGCGGAAAAATAACCTGCTGCCACTAAGATAATCATCAGAATAAAAGCGACCACACCGATTAAGATATTTTTGCGTTTGGCTGCAATGGCGACTAAATCGGGATTTTTGCCTAACTCTTCACGCAATTTTTCTTCTAATTCCGCACGAATCTGTTTACGCAGAATTTTCTCTTCGCGTTCGCATTCTTGTTTGAGCTTGTGGGCGATTTCAGTTTGCTTTTTGTGCTCAAAGGCCAGTTTTTCTTGCCATTCAATGCGCTTGCGGTCAACCACTTGAGGGGTGGCGCTGGAAAACTGAAAATCGCAGACCACACAATTGGGTTCGGTTGGATCTTCAACAATGGTCAGACACACCGGACATTGGCTGATTTCTGCGGGAGCCGCTTCTTCCGAATCAGGATTAAGGGAATTAGGCGCCAGTTCTAAGGAATAGCGAACGATGACATCTAAGCCCAAGTAATTGAAATAATGTTGGGCATTTTCGCGCTCTTCTTGCGTGCAGTTTTCAGCAATAATGGCTTGCGGGCGCTCTGCCAATGCCTGCACCAAATCCTCTGCTTCGTTTTCCGGTAGATTGTCATACAAACAAGCATTAATCCGCTCGCGATCGACATCGGGCGGATAAGAAACGTATACGTCGTAAAGCTTAGCTTTTTGGTTCATCGGTATCCCATTTGTACAATTGATAAAACAGCTTATGTTGTTTTTGGTGTGTGCTTTATCAGGAGATTTTCTATTGTTCTAAAAGTATAAGTGTTATAGGGTTGCATGTCTTCTGCAACGGATAAAGGGTAATTTCTAGGGGTAAAATAGCCTAGTGTAATAAAACTAAAAAATCAGGTTTATAAGCGCTTATTGTTCAGTTAGTATAATTGTTCAATAATGGATAATATATTAGTCAATTATTTTATATATATCATAAATTGCACAAAACGGATACATATTTGAACAAGATACCATAAAAATGCCGTCTGAAGCATTCAGACGGCATTTTGTCGGAAAAAGTTTCAAGCGATAGTTAATGTCAACCTTTGTGATTGGCTGAAATATTGGCCATCTTGATGCAAATCCAATCTATCTGAATGAGCAATTACACTGAGAATGACGAACCGCAACCGCAAGTGGTTTCGGCATTTGGATTGCGAATCACGAATTGGGAGCCGTGCAGGCTTTCGGTGTAGTCGATTTCAGCACCAACTAAGTATTGGTAGCTCATTGGGTCAACCAAGAAAGTCAGGCCGTTTTTTTCGATTTCAAAATCGTCATCGTTCTTGATTTCATCGAAGGTAAAGCCGTATTGGAAGCCGGAGCAACCGCCACCGTTCACGAAAACACGCAGTTTGAGTTCGGGATTGTTTTCTTCAGCGATAAGATCTGCCACTTTGGTGCAGCAGCTATCGGTGAAGAGGATAGGGCTTTCATCTGACATGATGTGATTCCTTTTATATGAATGTTATGTGTATTGTCGCGCAATCCGCTCAGTAAGGCAAGTTGGGACAATGACTTAAAATTCAATAGCCCATATAAAAATTAGATATTGCGCCCAAACCATTCCACGCGCCCGATGATGGCGATGTCGTCTCCTAGGTGGTTTAAATCGATTTCAAAGGTCGGGTAGGCTTCGTTGGCAGAAATGACATTCACAATGCCACCAGGCATCAACTGCAAACGTTTGACCAACAGATTTTCATTGAGGCGTAAAACATACAGTCCGTCGCGCGGTGTGGTTTCGCTATGGTTAATCAAAATCGAATCACCATCGTTGAGCACACCTTCCATCGAATCGCCTTTAACGGAAATCACGGATAAATTTTTGGTATCGCGGGTGACGTAGTTTTCAATCCAATAGCGGCGGAACGCCATGGTAAAGACAGGTTTTTCATCGCCCACCAATTGGCCGTGTCCCGCAGCGGCTTGAATGTCGTAACGCGGTACAAAGACAAATTCTTCAACATCCACTGGATTGCCGAGTGTGTCGTAAGCCGTGGTGTTAGGTGCAACTTGGTCGGGGAAGGGTTCACCTTCACCAGTCAGCAGCCAATCAATGCTGCACCCTTTTAATTGTTTGATTTTTTTTAAGGTTTCTGATTTCGGTAGGCCGCCTTCATTCCAAATACGGCTAAATCCCGCGATGGTCATATCGATATCGGCTGCAATTTTTGCTTGCTTGGCTTCGCCTTTCCATAAAAAGGCCAGTCTGTCTTTAAAGGTATCCATGATATTCCTTAGGTGAAAGTGTGATTTTGGATACACACTGATTAATTGCTTTATATTTTACTTCATTTTTTGGAATAATGTAAGAAAAAAATTAGCATAACTAAGAAAAAGTATTGCATCATTTATTTTTTCTTAGTACTATGTCGGAAAGTGAAGATTAACTAAAGTTCCTTGCTGTATTTTTGAGTTTATCTCTGTATTTATTCTGTTATATACCTTGCGTATAGTGTATGGAGAGGGGCTTATAAGCTTAATCTGATTGATTTCGAAAGAATGGGATTATTTTTGTACTTTAATTAAAGGAATCAAAATGACAGGCTATCGTAAAAATACTTGGTTGGCAGTAATGGCTTTGGCTTTAGGCTTGGTAGCGTTTCCTGTCAGCTATTCAGAAGCGCAGTCTTCTAATATGTCGCTCTCTGCATTAGAGTGCGAGCAATTGAGCCATTTGGTTTTGGAAAACATGAATGTCAAGCAGCGTAAATTCGCGCGCGAGTGTGACATTGTTGAAGCATCGCATGATTGGGAGCAGCAATATGGCGGCCTCAACGAGCAGGAATTCGTAGCAGGTGTGGTTTACGAATAAATCGATTAAGATCGAAAAAATACAGTAGAAACCCGCAGTAAAGCTTGAGGCCGTCTGAAATATGCAGCATTTCAGACGGCCTCAAGTTTATTTTCAAAACATTATTTTAAATTAAGGCAATAACGGTGCGGCTTGTAAACCTAAGCGTTCGTCAAAGCCAAACATAATGTTCATGTTTTGAACGGCTTGTCCGGCAGCGCCTTTAACCAAATTATCGATCACCGACAACACAACCCACAGTTGGCTTTGCGGTGCTTGCTGTACACTGATGCGGCAAATGTTGGCACCGCGTACGCTGCGGGTTTCAGGCGTGGTGCCCGGTTTCATTACATCCACAAAAGGGCTGTCTTGGTAGAATTCGCTCAAGATTTCGTATGGATTGACGTTGTCTTCCAAATGCAGGTAAACGGTGGCGTGCATGCCGCGAATCATTGGGGTTAAGTGTGGCACGAATACGAAACCTTCCGCTACATCGGCTTGCAGGCTGCTGATGGTTTGCTTGATTTCGGGTAAGTGGCGGTGGCCGCCGATGCCGTAAGCTTTAAAATTATCGCCGGCTTCGCACAATAATGAACCGACATTGCCTTTGCGGCCGGCGCCGGATACGCCGGATTTACAGTCGGCAATCAGCGGCATATTGGTTTTCAGATGGCCTTGTTGTAATAATGGTAACAAGGGCAGCGATACACAGGTCGGGTAGCAGCCCGGATTGGCTACGATTTGTGCTTTGGCAATGGCATCACGGTTCATTTCACATAAACCATAAACGGCTTGCGGCACAATATCGGGGCAAGCGTGTGCCATGCCGTACCATTGTTCCCATGTCGGAATGTCTTGAATGCGGAAGTCGGCCGATAAATCGACAATGCGCACACCTTTGGCCAGTAATTCCGGAGCTTCTTTCATGGCGACGCCGTTGGGTGTGGCGAAAAAGACCACATCGCACTGATCAAGACCGGCTTCATCGGGTGTTTGGAAAACCAAATCATAAATACCGCGCAGGCTTGGGAAGTAATCGGCAATCGCAATGCCGGCTTCGCCGCGGCTGGTGACGGCGGTGACTTCAACATTGGGGTGGGTGGTCAGCAAGCGTAATAATTCAACACCGGTATAACCTGTTGCGCCGACAATGCCGACTTTGATTTTGGCGTTCATCTGTATCTCCAATAAGGGCAAATTCGATAGTGGGGTAGTTTAAGGCTTGGCAGGCCGTCTGAAAAGGGTGGTCGGCCATAAATTATTGGCCGAATCACTTATTAGTATATTAAATAAGAAAAGGCTGAGACCTTTGCAAAATCCCCATTTTTGGCGCATTTCTTCGTTATGCGCTGCTCGAAAGCTTGCCTATCTTTGTGATATGTCTGCGCTTTCTGTGTTTGCTTACTTCGAACTGCACTCAAATCTGGAGTTTTACAAAGGTTTCAGGCCGTCTGAAAAAAGCGAAACCAAAGTTTCTTTTTCAAACGGCCTGAATGTTTAGTTAGACATTAAAACAGCAATTCGGTCGGCTCGGCATCAGCCGGAATTTCCTGTGTCGGATAAGCTGGTGCAGGAACATAGCTTGATGCCGGAGTAGGCAGATTAACCTCAGAAGCCGCTGCATTGCTTGGTGCAACCGATTGAGTCGGTTGTGGTGTTGCCGGCGTCGGGACAACTGGTTTTGCAGTATCATCACCGGCATCGATTTCGATTTCCGAGCCTGAAGGTAATACATCATCTTTAACCGGAGCCGGTTTTGGCATGGCTTTTGGTTTGCTGTAAGCAGATGAGCCGGCTGTCCAAGCCAAAGATTTTAATGGGCCTTTGAGCTTCACGCCCTTGGCACAAGTTAAACAGTTGGCTTGGCCGGTGCGGTTTTTCAAAATCGCTTCAACACGCTTGGTGTTGATGTTTTTGCCGTGTGCTTTTGCCCATGCCGCAATGCTCTTTTTCAATGCAGCAGTATCGAGATTTTTCTTATTGTATGGGTCGCGGTAAGCGGCGAGCCATAAGTTTTTATTGGCATCTTCATTTAAAGTCGCCATTTGGTAAATCACGTGGGCTGGGGAGCCAGTGGAAATGGTTTTGGCAAATTCCAAGGCATCAGGCGATTTCATGCGCACACAGCCGTGGCTGCGCACACCGGGTACGCTAGATGGCGCATTGGTGCCATGAATGCCTAAGCCCAATTTTGGGTCGCCAAGGCGAACGAATACTGGGCCTAAAGGATTTTTCGGACCCGGCGGAATGGTTTTCACATTGTCGCCACGCTCTTTTTGAATCGATTTGGGAATGTGCCATGTCGGATTAAAGGCTTTAACGCCGATTTTATGTTCGCCCAAATTGGTTTGGGTCATGGCTTTACCGACGGCAACAGGGTAAGCTTTCGTCAGCTTGCCGTTGGTGTACAAAAACAGGCGCTGTTGCGGAATATTGATGAAAACGTGTTGGCCTTCGGTTGCCGGTGCAACATCAGGCAGCGGCGTGTTGGCAAATGCGGTGGTGGTCAGTGTCAGTGCAAATAAACTTAAGCTGATTTTTTTCATGTATTTGTCTGTATTTTAACAAGGGGTTAAAAGATGATTTTGGTAAATCATACCTTAATATAATGGTAACTGTGCGAAAATATGCCTTTTCGGTAAGTAATAACCGGTAAACGGTTATTTAAGATGAATATTTGAGTAATGATGAATAGATGGTCAAAGGTGGGCATGTGAAGAATGTGGCGGACGTTTTTTCTTTGGATTACGAAGGACGTGGGGTAGCGCGGGCAGACGGAAAAACGGTTTTTATCAAAGGTGCCATGCCGTCTGAAACCGTTAGCTACCGTGTAACCAAATCTAAAAAACAATTTGATGAAGCGGAAGTAGAATCTGTCTTAAAGCCATCGGATGAACGGGTTAAACCAAAGTGTCGCTATTTCGATACATGTGGTGGTTGCGTGCTGCAGTATATTGAGTCGAATGCGCAGGTGGCATTAAAGCAGCGAATTTTGGAAGAGCAATTGGCGCGTATCGGCAAAGTGTTCCCAGAGCAAATCTTGCCGCCGATTTATGCCACACCTTGGCATTACCGTGATCGAGCCAGATTGAGTGTTGCTATTGATGCTTCGGGTGAAGTCAAACTCGGGTTTCAGGCCAAGCGCAGCCATGATGTGGTCGATATTGAGTCTTGTGAAGTGTTGCCGCTGCATATTTCGGCGCAGATTCCTTCGGTGAAAATCTTGCTGCAAAAATTAGTGGATTCGGGCGCAGGAATCAAATTTGTCGAGTTTCACCGCAGTAAAAAACTAACCGTGTTGAATCTGTGTTTTTTCAAAAGGCCGTCTGAAAAAACAGAGCGCCAATTAAGAGAATGGTTTGATGCATCTTTAAAACAGCAAAACAAAACTTGGCAGTTGTGGCTGCAATGCGGAAAAGAATCGGCCAAGGCTTTTTACCCAAGCCATCATATTGATTTGTCGTATGATTTATCTGAATATAATCTGACTATGCCTTATCGGCCGGGTGACTTTACGCAAATCAATGCCGACTTAAATGCACTGATGATTCATCGCGCTATCCAGCTACTGAATATCCGTTCAGGCGAAAGAATTGCCGATTTGTTCTGCGGATTGGGCAACTTCAGTTTACCTATGGCAAAATGTGGCGCAACTGTGGTCGGCATTGAAGGTGCAGATTATTTGGTTAATCGTGCGCAACAAAATGCCATCGCAAATGGCTGTGCAGATCAGCTTGAATTTCAGGTGGCCGATCTATTTGAAACAGATGAAGCGACGGTGGCGTCATGGGGGCAATTCGATAAGATGTTGCTTGATCCGCCGCGTAGTGGTGCTTATGCTGTCGTCAAATCGCTACATTCGCCTTATCTGCCCAAACGCATTGTTTATGTGTCGTGCAACCCTGCGACATTTGCGCGCGATGCTGCTGTTTTAATTGAGAAAGGCTATGTTTTTAAGTCTGCCGGCGTGATGAACATGTTTCCGCAAACCGCCCATGTCGAATCCATCGGTGTGTTTGAGCGGTGAGCCGACAGAATAAGGCCGTCTGTAAAATGGTTTTTAATGTAATTATCTGGGGAGTCATGCTATCATAATTAATCTAGGGGATTACATGATTCGATAGCATAAATAAATGAGTGTCGAACATATTAATACATTGGCAGCGTGATGCGCATTCGTGCATCGTCGGGAGGTGTTCTTGAATTATTCGCTTTTAATCATCTTGCTGGTGCTTTTGTTGCTGGTCTTGTTGTTCGTGCGCTATAAACAAGGCGGTGCGACGGCAAAAAAACCGAGCAAAGCGGCCAAAGCATCAAGACAAAATAATCATCAAAATCAGGCTGACGAAGCTTCTGATGGTGCAGATTGGATGGATAAAGTCAATCAATCTGTTTCCAATACCGACAACCAAGATTGGGAGTGGGGCACAGAAGGCGGCAGCGGCACATCTACGGCTTCCGTATCCGCTCAGGAAGTCGATCCATTAACCGAATATCAAGTTTATAAGCAATTCGGCTATGAAAGCAAAGCAGCCGAATCTCTTGCCAGCTATCTCAATGGCTTACCTGGTGGCGCACCTGAAAAATTAGTTCATGAATTGGTCGGCTTAAATCTGCGTGTTGGTAATATCGATAAATTAGCCGAAACCTTAGAAAATCACGGTTCTGCTTTGCCTGAAGACAGTTTGGCTGAATATGTGAAGCTGGGTCTGATGGCTGAGCCTACCCATTTGCGTCTGCGCGTTTTGGCAGAGAGCAAACTGGGCTGGAACATGCAGGAAGTGGCTCGTCAAATCGGTGAAAACAACGGTCTGGATGAAAATATCGTCACCAATCCTGTTCTTACCATCGATTCTGCCAATCCACAAGCTGCTAATGGCTTTTCTAAACGTGCGCCAATTGTTTTGGGTAAAAAAGAATTCAGCGATATTACCCCTGAAGAGTTGAGCGCAGTCATCGGCTTTGTGAAACCGGAGCAAAGTGCCAAGATTCTGAAAGATAAAGTGAATTATGAAACGGCGGTAGAGCAGTACAACCGCGCGATTCATCACTCTGCCAAACCTGCAAGCCTGATTATTGATGCCTTGAAACTGGATTATCAAAACGAAGAAGTCGGTCAGTTTGCCAAGCACTTGTGGAAGCTTTATTACTCTTTGGGTCAGTATGGTCGCCAAGTTAAAGAGCGTATGTTGGGCTGGGGCTACAGCTTAGGCTACCATGAGCTTTTCGATGATTTGGAACGCAGCCCGAGCGAGCAGCAAGTGCTCGAAATCGGCTTATCACGTGGTTATTTGCAACCAACTGCCTTGCAAATGAAAGCCAAATACCGCGACTTGGTACAAAAAGATTCTTCTATCATCAGCGCAAATAATTCACCTGCCGACGAGGCATTGAAAGAAGTGGAATCTTTGCTGATGTATGGTCAGCTGGATCAAGCGATTGGTACCTTGGAGCAGGCTGTATTGCAATATCCGCAAGAATCACAGCTTTACGTTATGTTGTTTGATCTTTATGAGCGTGCTGAAGATTGGGCGCGTTTGGAACAATTCTTACGTTTATTGCGCGAACGCGTCGTCAGCTTGCCGGAAGAAGTCGTTTTGGCCATGAGCTGCTTGTTGCAACGTGTCAACCAACATTCTAATAAAATAAAATAACCCAAGAGAGTACCAATAATGGACAATCTGTTACCTAAGATTAAAACCATACGGATCATGCTGCAAGAAGTGGGTGAGCAGCAAGAGGCCGTATTCCGTATGGCTTTTAAAATGCACAATACGACGAATTACGAAATTGTCACGCCTGAATCAGCCGATAAACCGGATTTGATTTTGGTGGATACCGACTCACAACAAGGGATGGAAGCATGGAAGGCAGCAACAGCAGCCTATCCTGAAACACCGGTAGCCATGTTCTCTTCATCAGAACCGACCGTTACCACACCTTATCTGCCGAAACCAATCAAATTTGACACCTTATTCCCTATCTTGCGCAGCTTGGCACAAGGCGGACAGATTTTTACCGTTTCAGACGGCGTAACCTCCAGTCAAGAAGCAGGGCAAATTCAAGCCGATGGTACGCGCAAAGCAACCATTCGCCGTTTCAATCCGCAAAAAGGTTTGCTGGGCGCGTTGAAATTTGCCAGCCAAGGTCATCAAGATATTGCCGTTTTGCATCAAGGCAAACCGGTATTGATCGTGTTCCCCAACATTCAGCGTGTTTTATTAACCATTAATGCCAGCGAATTAGAAAAGCTATGTAAAGATGATAATCTTGCTGTAGTGTGTAAGGCTGTGCCGGATAATCCACAATGGAAAGAAAAGGCTAAAGTTACCATTATGTCGTGTTTGTGGCAAATGGCGATTTGGACTGCGCAAGGCCGTCTGATTTACCCAATGACACCACAAACAGTCTTTACCTTGAAGCACTGGCCGAATTTGACCCGCTTGGCGCATGTGCCTGAATCAATGCGCTTGTCGGCTTTTTTAACCAAAACATCGGTTAACCTGAATATTTTGTATAAAGTCATGCCTTTAGAAATGCCGGATATTTTGAATTATCTGGCAGCGACATCCGTAACAGGTTTCTTGGCAACCGACACCGAATACGCTCAAGCTGCGCCGGCTAATTTGACCGAACGCGTGAATGTCAGCAGCGATGTGCCGGATAGCAAAATGGCTAAAGATGCCGAAAAAGTGGCCGGTCCGTCTGAAGAGCAACCACGTGGCTTGTTGCAGCGCCTGATGCGTAAATTGCTTGGTAAACGATAATAAAAAGGACAAGTCAATGAAAGAAAATAAAATTATCTTTACCGGTCCGGTAGGTGTAGGTAAAACAACAGCTATTTCAGCATTATCCGATGAGCCACCGATTCAAACTGATGCTTCCGCTTCTGACATGACTTTGGTGCGCAAAGGCTACACCACTGTTGCCATGGATTATGGTGTGATTCATTTGGATGAAGAAACCAAAGTGCATTTATATGGCACACCGGGTCAAGAGCGTTTCAATTTCATGTGGGAAATCTTAAGCCAAAGCAGTATGGGCTTGGTGTTGTTGTTGGATAATACGCGTAGTAATCCATTAAAAGATTTGCAGTTTTTCTTGGAAGCCTTCCGTGAATTATTGAAAACCGCTCCTTTAGTGGTTGGTGTGACCAAAATGGATATCCGTTCCCTGCCGGGTGTGGATGTATATCAAAAATACTTGGCTCAAAATAATTTTAATGTACCGGTTTTTGAGATTGATGCCCGTCGCGAAGACGATGTAAAACAGTTGGTGACCGCGATGTTATTCTCAATTGATCCGGGTTTAGAGGTATAAGATGGAATCGACACTCTCTTTACAGTCAAATTTGTACCCAAAAATTACACCGGCAGGTGCTTACTATGCCGTTTCGAATGAAACCCCGAGCGCCAGTCGCACATTGCTCTACGGTTTATTGCGGGCAGAGCCTACCGAAACCATCAGCAGCCAAAGAGTGTTGGCTTGGGCCGATACCAGCGACATCAACACGGCATTGAATCTGCTGTATCGTTTGCAACGCTTAGAGTTCTTATATGGCGACGAGCAAATGAGTACGGATGATGTGAATTTAACTGATGAGCAATTGCCGCAAGTATTAGAGCAGTTATCCAGTTCAGGTAAAGCATTGTTGGCTGATGAAAACGGCCTGTATTTTGCGAATGCCGGTTTCCATCACGAAGCTGCTGAAGAATTAGGCTTATTGGCCAGCGAAGTGGCCAAAATGGAAGACAATCACCGCCTATTGATTCGCAACAACCTGCACATCAACAACAGCGCATGGGGCATCTGCGATCCATCAGGTCAAAGCGAATTGACTTTCTTCCCACTTTATATCGGACAAACCAAACTGATTTTGGTCATCGGTGGTATGCCTGATTTAAATAAAGAAGCCTTTGTCACCATGGTTAAAGTGTTATATCACCGTTACGGCAGTCACTAATCCGACTTGATATAACCCACTATATTTTGAATGGAATAAAAATATGCAACAATTATTAATCTCCGTATTGAGCGACTTGAATAACACCTCTACCGATATCGTCGCTTCTGCCGTGATTTCTCCGGATGGCTTGCCGATTGCAACGCTGTTGCCAAATCACTTAAATGCCGACCGTGTCGGTGCGATGTCGGCCACATTGTTGGCGTTGGGCAACCGTTCTGTACAAGAATTAGCGTGCGGTGAGCTTGACCAAGTCATGGTCAAAGGTAAAAATGGCTATATTTTGTTGAGCCAAGCAGGTGATAATGCCGTATTGGCTTTGATGGCCAAAGAAAGCGGAAAATTAGGCTTGATTTTGCTGGATGCCAAACGCGCTGCCAAACATATTGCTGAAATTTTGTGATGTAGAAACATTGGATTATCACAAAAGTAAAATAATCTGTTGACAGATTAATTATTATTCAATATAATCCATTTCTTATTCCCTGATAGCTCAGTCGGTAGAGCGACGGACTGTTAATCCGCAGGTCCCTGGTTCGAGCCCAGGTCGGGGAGCCAAATTTAAAAAGACCACCGTATAGGTGGTCTTTTTTTATGAATAAATTTTGTGTATTGGTGCAGTAGGATATCAGGTATTCATGCATCAGTTGAAAATAAGCAACGAAATAGATAATATGCCGTCTGAAAATAATTTTCCAATTTTGATAAAACAACACTTACTTAAAACACATTATATTCAATGATAACCGACACAACTCCCCCGACATCCCGATTTAAATTTGCACTTAAAAATGCAGCTTGGCACTTATTAATCAGCCTTTTTGTCGCAGGTGCTGCAGCGCTATTGGTTTTTAAAATCTGGTATCCGCACCCCTATGCGGAGTTAACCGGAGGTTTGGCGTTATATAAATTAGTTGTGATGGTTGATGTGATATGCGGTCCATTATTAACCTTGGTATTGGTCAGTCCCAAGAAATCCACGAAAGAACGCATAATAGATTTTAGTTTAATTGGTGCGATCCAATTGGCAGCATTATTGTATGGGCTTTACAGTGTGTCTCAAGCGCGTCCGGTAATCGCTGCATTTGAGCAAGACAGAATCATGGTGGTTACCGCTGCTGAAATTGATTATGAGCAACTATCCAATGCGCCGGAAGGTTTGCAGCAACTATCATGGTTTGGCGTAAAGCGCGTGGGATTGCGTGAGCCTGTAAATGTAGAAGAAGCCAATCAAAGCTTATCCATGTCTTTGCAGGGGATTGAGCCAAGTATGCGGCCAAATTGGTGGATTGAAGATAATGAGCAAGAGCGTGCCAAAATTCGCGCCAAAATGAAACCTTTATCGGTATTGGCGCAAGCGCGAGGCTTAGGCGAAGCAGAAATTCTTTCGAGCGCATCAGTAAAATCTGACAAGCAGCTTTATTACTTACCCTTTACCAGTAGTTTCAATAAAGATTGGATTGTTTTGCTTGACCAACATGCAGATTTTGTGGCCTATGCACCTATAGACGGCTTTATCGTTAGCCATTAATTTATGCAAATATATTATTCTATAGTCATGTTAAATATTTATTCAATATTTAACTAAATAAATTCTTTACTAAGCCAAAGTTAGCGTAAACGCCTAATTTTGGCTTAATTGTTTTTTACCTATAAATAAACATATTAAAAACAGTGGTATAAAATTCAATATTTATTGTCATATCGCGTTTATCTCGGATTATGATTATAACCGTCCATCTTAATATTTAATATATTATTAATGTTGGTTGAAAAGTGGCAAAAAACGGCACATGACAAAAAATGACCAAAATAAATATGACGAATATCGACGAAAACTGACAAAAAATGTCATATTGAAATTTTTCAACTCAGCTTTAAGCACGGATATTTTAGGCCGTATGAAATATAGTATATGATAAATTGTAATATAAAACAATATATTATAATAGTAAATTAGAAAATTTCAAGATTTCTTAAAAATTGGCACGTCTGTTGCTTGATATAAAATGTCCGGCAAAGTTGAAGCGCAACGGATACTGAGTCGGAAGCTGTATATTCCTTCTTCTTTATGGTTTTACTCATACGCAGTAAACAAGTGCCAAGCGCATTACGGATTTTTAAAATATAATACACAACCTATTATTCACAAATTTTTAACTGGAGTTAATGAAATGAAAGCAATCCAAAAAGGTTTCACCCTGATCGAGTTGATGATCGTTGTAGCAATTATCGGTATTTTAGCAGCTATTGCGTTGCCTATGTACCAAAACTACATTGCTCGTTCACAAGTTGCACGTGTAATGGGCGAATCTGGTAATTTAAAAACGGTTGCTGAAACTTGCGTTTTGGATGGTAAATTGACTGTTGGCACTGCTGCTGGTGGCTGTAAAATTGGTGCGACTGGATCTAACTTGTTAACTGGTGCTGCGCAAAGTGGTGAAAACTTAGCAACTGGTACTGGTGTGCCTCAAGTAAAATTGGATAGAACAGGTGCTGCAACTATTACAGCTACATTTGGTAATAATGCTGCAGCTGATTTGAAGACTAAAACTTTGACTTGGACGCGTTCAGTAGATGGCACTTGGATTTGTACTACAACCGCTGCTGAAAAATATGTACCATCAGGTTGTGCTGCAAAAAAATCTTAATCATTGTTGTAATCTTAAAAAGCGTATCATAGAAATGTGGTACGCTTTTATAATTATAAGTAGGCAAATAGGTTGCGGAGATGTATAAAAAACATATAGTAGGTGGGTTTACATTAGTTGAATTGATGGTTGTGTTGGTTATCGTAGGGGTGTTATCAGCATTTGCGCTACCAATTTATCAAAATTATGTTGGAAAAGCTCAATTAGCGCGTATTGTGTATGAATTATCAAGTACTAAAGCATCTATTGAGACCATTTTATCTCATGGTGGTTTTCCTACTGTAGATGCTGCGCAAAATGGCACTCCATACTCTGATCATGGAGGTATTTTATGAGTACATAGGAATTCAAGGTGATAATCCTGTATCTAACATTATTAGTTTAGCTACTATTAAATCTGCTGATGGCAGTTTTGGCGGAATTGAGGCAGTTGTTGGTGGGGGTGTTAGTGCGATATTAACAGGTACAACAATTGAATTATTACGCAATCCTTCGGGACTTTGGAGCTGTGAAATTAGAATCTTAAATAAAGTTGATAAAAGTGATTTTAGTATTAGTGGCTGCAAAATTGTTGATTAAGTAACAAATTAGTTGAGATGTTGTTTATAAATAATTTGTGCAATAATTCATGTGATTTTATTTTAAATAAACTAAAATCAATTTAGAGTATCAGACATTCAATGAGATAGAAAAGGCCGTCTGAAAGTTCAGACGGCCTTTGCTATTATTTATAATTCAAATGCCTAACCAGTCAATTGCTTAGTAATCAGTTTCTTAATCGGTGGAAAATTATTGCTGGCGCGCAACACCAAGCCGCGCAGGATTTTGGCCGGGGCGGTTTCGTTGGTGAAAAGTTTCAGCAGCATATTGGTGCCGTGGTAAATCGGGTGGGCGTGCAGCATGTGTTTGCTGTTGTATTTTTCCAGCAGTGTGCTTGAGCCGATGTCTTGGCCGCGTTGCTCGGCTTCTAAAATGAGTTTGGCCAAAATATCGGCGCTGGATAAGCCTAAATTGAAACCATGGGCGGTAACGGGATGCATGCCGACGGCGGCATCGCCAATAAGGGCACTGCGTTTGCCGTAGAAACGTTGGGCAATCATGCCGACCAGCGGATAATTATGGAATGTGCTGACCACTTCCATATCGCCCAAGCGGCCTTTTAATTGGGCTTTGACCATCGCGGCCAATTCTTCATTGCTCAAGGCTTTGATGGAATCGGTTTTATCGGCATCAACGGTGATAACGGTATTGGTGATGTGTTCTTCCAGCGGCAGCAGGGCAATGGTGCGGCCGTAGTGGAAGCATTCGTAGGCGGTGTGGTCGTTGGAAAGGGTGTGTTTCATACGGCCGACAAACATGGTGCGGCTGTAATCGTGCATATCAGATGAAATGCCCAATTGGCGGCGGGTTTGTGAGAAGCGGCTGTCGGCGGCCAAAAGCAGGCGTGCGGTGAGGATGTCGCCGTTTTCAAGGATGACCTGCGCTTCTTGATCGGATACTTTGACGTCTTTGACGTTGGTTTCGGTCAGAATAGTGACGTTGTCGAGTGTGGCGACCACTTCATACGCGGCTTTGCGGATATTGTGGTTGGAAACCAAATAGCCTAAGCAGTCTGCCGGTTCGCCGCGTGCTTGGGTGGGCTGTGGGAAATGGAGTTGATAATCGGATTGGCCGTTTAATACTTTGGCATCGCGTAATGGGTAAATTTCGTCTGCCGGAATACGCTCCCACATGCCTAAGCGTTGCATGATTTCACGGGAAAGGTGAGTGAGCGCGATTTCTCGGCCGTCGTATGGCGGATTTTGCAACACGGCCAGTGGGCTGCGTTCGATAAGGGTTACTTTTAAACCGCTGCCTGCCAGTTCTGCGGCAAAGCTGAGGCCGGCCGGGCCTGCGCCGACGACAAGAATATCGCTGTGTAAGCTCATGGAGGTATCCTTTATTGTAATGGCTGTGGATTATTTTCAGACGGCCTTAAGTGTACTGTGTTTTGGCAGTTGATGGTTAATCCGGAATATTTGATAAATTATAGCAAAATTGCTTATAGAATAAAGCAAAGATTCATTCGGTATGCAAGTTTTTACGTGGGCTTTAATGTATATCAAGTGTGGATTATCAAGGTAGGGGCAGGAATACTTGCTGAGTAAGAAAGCTGGAGACCTTTGCAAAATCCCTATCTTTGGCACATTTCTTCGTTGTGTGCTGCTCGAAAGCTTGCCTATCTTTGTGATATGTCTTCGCTTTCTTCGCTGCTACAACTTTGAACTGTACTCAAATCTAGGGTTTTGCAAAGGTCTCAGAGGGTTAATATAAATTAACGCGGCGGAAGTAGGAAATTAAAGATAAGAAAAAACCGCTTCTGAGTAAGAAGCGGTTTTATTTGAGTGGATTACTCTTCAGAACCGGTGTAAGGGCGAACGCTTACAGTTTTGCGGTTTAACGCGCCTTTGGTTTTGAATTCTACGTAACCGTCAACTTTAGCGAACAAAGTGTGGTCTTTGCCCATGCCTACGTTGTCGCCGGCGTGGAATTTAGTGCCGCGTTGACGAACGATGATAGAGCCTGCCGGAATCAGTTCGCTGCCGAAGGCTTTTACGCCCAAGCGTTTGGCTTCTGAGTCGCGACCGTTGCGGGTGCTACCGCCTGCTTTTTTACTTGCCATGTTGAATACTCCTTAGCTTGTGTTAAATTAGGCGATTGCCACGATTTCAATTTGGGTGAAATTTTGGCGATGGCCTTGGCGTTTTTGGTAGTGTTTGCGACGACGCATTTTGAAAATGCGGACTTTTTCGCCACGACCGTGAGCCACTACTTTAGCTGTTACTTTTGCGCCTTCGATAAAAGGTGCGCCTACTTTTACAGACTCGCCGTCAGCAATCATCAAAACTTCGTTCAGTTCGATTTGGCTGTCGAGTTCGGCTGGTATCTGTTCTACTTTCAATTTTTCGCCAACGGTAACTTTGTATTGTTTACCGCCGGTTTTTACGACCGCGTACATACTCAACTCCATGAGAATTATGGTTAAATCATTCGCACCCCATGTGCGAAACATTGAATTTTATGTGTATTTTGCTGTTTTGTCAAAGTTTATTTCTGTTGTGATGAAAATGCCGTCTGAAAGGTGTGTAAAACGGTCTTTGCTGCTATAATCGCGCGCTGGATATGATATTTTTATGCAACACTTCTTTTAATAATTTTCTAGAAATTCCGGTCATGCTCGAAAATCTGCCTTATTTCCAACGCCATCTGCCTGATGATTTAGCCAAAGTCAATGTTGTGATTAATCAAGCCGTTCAGTCGGATGTGGCGCTGATTTCCCAAATCGGTACCTACATCATCAGCGCCGGCGGCAAGCGACTGCGCCCGATTATCACCATCTTGGCGGGTAAGGCCGTGGGTTATGATGATGAGAGACTGTATTCGCTGGCAGCGATGGTGGAATTTATCCATACCTCAACGCTGCTGCATGACGATGTGGTGGACGAGAGTGATTTGCGCCGTGGCCGTAAAACCGCTAATAATTTGTTTGGCAATGCGGCGGCAGTGTTGGTGGGTGACTTCTTATATACCCGCGCATTTCAATTAATGGTCGGCTCGGGCAGCATGAAGATTTTGGAAGTGATGGCAGACGCAACCAACATTATTGCTGAAGGCGAAGTGATGCAGCTAATGAATATCGGCAACACTGATATTACGGAAGCCGAATATGTGCAGGTGATTCAATACAAAACGGCCAAGCTGTTTGAGGCAGCGGCGCAAGTTGGTGCGATTTTGGGTCAAGCCACGCCGGAGCAAGAGCAGGCGTTGAAAGATTACGGTATGTATGTCGGCACGGCGTTCCAGATTATTGATGATGTGTTGGATTATTCGGGTGAAACCGAAGAAATCGGCAAAAACGTTGGCGATGATTTGGCTGAAGGTAAACCGACTTTACCGCTGATTTATCTGATGCGTAATGGTTCGGAGCAAGCGGCGAACGATGTGCGCCATGCTTTGGAAAATGCCGACCGCAGCTATTTTGAGAAAATCCATCATCATGTGGTCAATTCGGATGCTTTGCCTTACTCAGTAAGCGAAGCACGTAAGGCAGTTGAAAAAGCGATTGCGTGTTTGGATGTTTTGCCGCAAAGCGAAATTACCGAAGCCATGCGTCAGCTTGCTGAAGAGTCATTGGCACGTGTGTCTTAAAAAGAGCGTGACATGAATTTCAGTTTTATTCCGCTTTTTTTGGTGGCACTGATTTTGCTGGGCGTGTTGAGCAACAATAATTCGATTACGATTTCTGCGATTGTCTTATTGTTGATGCAACAAACCGCCTTGGCAAAATACATTCCCTTAGCGGAGAAATACGGCTTGAGCGTCGGCATTATTTTTCTGACCATCGGCGTTTTAAGTCCTTTGGTTTCGGGTAAAGTGCAGCTGCCTAACCTTGCGGCCTTTCTAAATTTTAAAATGTTGGCTGCAGTTGCTGTCGGTATTTTTGTGGCGTGGATTGCCGGACATGGCGTGCCTTTGATGAGCAGCCAACCAATTTTAGTAACCGGTTTGTTAATCGGCACCATCGCCGGCGTGGCTTTTTTTGGCGGTATCCCCGTTGGGCCGCTGATTGCCGCAGGGATATTGTCATTTATTGCCGGAAAAGTTTAGTGCGCTCGCCATAGTTCAACGGATAGAACGTATGCCTCCTAAGCGTAAAATACAGGTTCGATTCCTGTTGGCGAGGCCAATTATATCAATGCCGTCTGAAAAGTTTCAGACGGCATTGTTGTTTATGTTTAAAAGTAAAAGAGGCCGTCTGAAACGTTCAGACGGCCTAACTTTATTCTTGTGCCACCAGTGTAGCGGAGCTATCGGCATGGTTTGCTTGCAAGGTGGTGAGTTTCTTGGTGAGGAAGTTCAGAATTACGCCATAAGCAGGCAGGAAAAACAGGGTGCAGATGGCGAGTTTGAATAAGTAATCAATAAAGGCGATGCCCGGCCAATGCTGTGCCATAAAGGCATCGCTGCTGGCATAAAAGGCGACGCCGAAGAAAACCAATGTATCTAAGGCATTGCCGATTAAGGTTGATGCAGTTGGTGCAGCCCACCATGATTTCAGACGGCGTAAGCGGTTGAATACAAAAATATCCATCATTTGACCGAGCGCATAGGCGGCAAAGCTGGCAAGGGCGATTCGGCCGACGAAGGTGTCGAATGTGGCCAACGATGCCCAGCCTGTCCAACTGCCTTGGCTGAATAAAACGGAAAATACATAAGAGAGCAATAAGGCAGGGAACATCACGCGGAAAATAATCCGGCGGGCTAGGTGTGAGCCGAAAATGCGTACGGTCAGGTCGGTGGCTAAGAAGATAAACGGAAAGCTAAGCGCACCCCAAGTGGAATGCACGCCAAAAATTTCAAAAGGGAACTGCACCAGATAATTGCTGGAAGCGATGATGAGAATATGGAATAAAACGAGCCAAAACAGGGCTTTTTTCTGTTGTGCTTGGGTAAATTGATACATGAGCTTCTTTCGGAAACGGCTTTCAGACGGCCTGTTTGCATGATGAGGCCGTCTGAAAAGGATATGGGATCTTTTAAAATGGGTTTAGTGTGCGTCGTGTTCAAACAGGCGTTTGCGCGCCAAGTTTTCAAACTCGGTGTCGGCTTTGCCGTAGTTGGCAAAAGGATGAATGGCAATGCCGCCGCGTGGGGTGAAATCGCCATAAACTTCGATGTATTTCGGATCCATTAGTGCAATCAGGTCTTTCATGATGGTGTTGACACAGTCTTCATGAAAATCGCCGTGGTTGCGGAAGCTGAATAAATAGAGTTTCAGTGATTTGCTTTCCACCATTTTGATGTGCGGAATATAGCGGATATAGATGGTAGCGAAATCCGGCTGGCCGGTCATTGGGCACAGGCTGGTAAATTCCGGACAGATGAATTTGACGAAATAATCGTTACCGGGATGCTTGTTGTCGAATGCTTCCAAGATGTTGGGATCGTATTCGGTGGGGTATTGGGTGTGTTGGTTACCCAATAGGGAAATACCGTTTAGCTCTTCGGTGTTGCGGGACATTTTTGATTTCCTTAGTTTTTTAATGTGGGAGGTTTTCGAACCACGTAACCTTTAATTTTAATATAAAAATTTGTTTCTGTGTGGGGGTTTAATTTCAAGTTGGCAGGGAAGAATGATGAAATAGTGTCACGTTGAATGAACTAATATACGGATTGTGCTTCTAAACTAGAGTATTTATATGACAATTATATTTCTTAAGAGATAGTGTATTTATGTAATAATCATGCATTTAAAATAAGATTATCGGTTATTATTGCGGTTAATCAGATGTAATTATGCATAATGCAACCCGTTTGTAATTTGGGTAAACCGATTATCAGATTTTCATTAGAAAAATAATCAGCTGAATTAATATAGTGTTGAAAAGTAAGTATCTGGTATATTAAGGTAAATGAATATGTCATTATTCATTCTGCTTTATTCAAAACAAATTAGCCATCTGAATAAGAGAGCATACAATGAGTTTTTCACAAGTCGAATTAGTTAATGCGTTGCGCTTGTTGTCAGGCCGACTACACGGGGCAAAACAGACAATCAATTGTTGTTGGCCAATTTGGTGGTGCAAGGTAGCTGGACTTTTGATTTCTGGGGTAAAAAACCGTGAGCAATTGACCTCAATTTTAGGCCAGCGTCAGGCTGTGTTATATGAAGCACATCAGGCGCGGATTGCCTTAGCGCATGCGGTAGCGGCGCAATATTTTGCTTGGTAGGCCTTGGCGGAACAGCAGGCGTTGATTGAGCAGCGTATGGCTTTATCCGACAAAATGTTGCAATTGGTTAAACGTCGGATTGGTGCGAAATTGATGCCGTCTGAATCGGTTTATCCGATTGAAATGGCGCAACAAAAATTGGAGTTGGAAAAGCTGAACTTAGCGCAACAGCAGCTGAAAGTGCGCCACAGCTTGGCTGCATTAACCGGTACCACGCCGATGGGTTTAGCCGTTTCTGCGCCGGAAAAGCTGGCAAATGCACCGGTGTTGCCGGTGGGTAAATTGCATGCCGATTTATTGGCAGTACGTCCGGATGTGGCGGCGCAAAAAGCCCTGTTAAGCGCGCGCCTGCATAAGGTTAAATCAACTGAAGCTGAGTTTTATCCGAATATTGAATTGAAAGTATTGGCCGGTTTAGGTCATATTGATGCGTTTAATGTGGTGCGGAACAAAGCCTCTGGTATGTTAGGCGTCGTGCCGGCGCTGAATCTGCCGATTTTCACTTCCGGTGCCTTGCAATCCCGTTTGGCTGGTAAGCGCGCGCAATACAATGAGCAGGTGGCTGTGTATGATCAGGCGGTTTTAAACGCCATGCGCGCATCGGCCGATGCCATTGTAGATTATCAAAGTTTGCAAGCGCAAAAGCCGGTATGGGAGAGAATGCTGAAAACCTCGGAGAAATCAGTACGCGCAGCGCAAGGGCGTGTGAAAGCAGGTTTGGAAAATGGTTTGTCGGTGTTGAAGCAGCAGGATGAGGCTGTTCAATTAAGAATGAATCAGGCTCAGCAACAGGCGCAATTGTTGACGGCATGGAGTAATGTGCATATGCAATTGGGTGGCGGCTTTAGAAGCAGTAAATAAATGTATCAGTTTCAAGTGTTCAGACGGCTTTAAAAAGGCCGTCTGAATTTTTATTCTTAAAAACAGAGTAGTAAAAGAATTATAGGTTTGTATTGAAAGAATGTTTGAAGATAACCAATACAAAAAGTAACTTGATTGAGTATGGCGCCAGATTATAAAATACTGAACCTATTTGGCTTATTTAATATCATTTAAATCAAATCATAAGCAATTGCTATTTAACATAAATATAAATAGTTCGCGTTTTTGACATCGGGATTAAGTACACTCATGGATCACCAGCAAGACAATAGTCAAACGCCAAATCCACCTCCTGCGCAACCTATCTCGAACACGCATGACCATCGGACACGCAATCTGACGATTATTACCTTATTTTTTATTGTGTTGGCCCTGGGTGCGGCGTTGGTGTATTTCTTGATGCTGCAAAAAGAGGAGGCTACAGACGAGGCTTATGTCGCCGGCCATTTGGTGCAGATTACCCCGCAGGTGAATGGTACCGTGCGTAAGGTGATGGTTGATGATACCGATGTGGTCAAAAAAGGCGATGTACTGGTTTCCTTGGATGACACCGATTTCCAATTGGCTTATGATCGTGCACAAAATGAATTGATTCAAGCGATTCGTCAAAACAAGCAGCAAACGGCAAGCAATTCGCAAGTGCAGGCAGAAGTTTTGTTGCGTAAGGCTGAATTAGCCAAAGCTCAGTCGGATTTAGGCCGACGCGAGGCATTGGCGGGAACGGATGCCATTTCAGGAGAAGAATTGAGTCACGCACGGGCGGCTGTGGTTCAGGCGCAAGCGGCATTAAAGGCGGTAGAAGCACAAGAAGCGGCTGCTCAAGCGGCTTTGGGAAATAATATTCCATTGCGTCAACAACCGGCGGTTCAGACGGCTGTCAGCCATATTAAAGATGCTTGGCTGAATCTGCAGCGTACACAAATCCGTTCTCCTATGGCCGGACAAATTGCTAAACGGAGCATTCAAGTGGGGGGGGCAGCGTATTCAACAAGGTGCAGCATTAATGGCGGTGGTGCCGTTACACAATTTGTGGGTCGATGCAAATTTTAAAGAATCGCAATTGCGTAAGATGAAAATCGGCCAGCCGGTGCAAATGGTGACCGATTTGTATGGTGATAAAGTTGTCTATCATGGGAAAGTAATGGGCTTGTCTGCAGGGACAGGCAACGCATTTGCATTACAACCTACTCAAAATTCAGCCGATAGTTGGACTAAAGTGGCACAACGTGTGCCGGTTCGAATCAGTTTAGATGAAAAAGAATTGGCGGCTAATCCATTACGAGTCGGCTTATCGATGACGGTAACAGTAGACATTTCTTCTGCGGGGACCGGTAAAAATATGGCAGCGACTGCGGAGCGAAACACAACTTTGCCGGAAGCAGATAGTATAGATTGGGCTGCTGCAGATGCTTTGATTGAGCAGATTTTTGAAAAATATGCGAAGTGGTATTTATAGAGGCCGTCTGAATATTCAGACGGCCTTACATTCGCCTAACAAGTGCAATTTCCAATAACAGAAAAGGCCAGTATGCGGTAGTATACTGCCTTTCCTGACAAGAAAGATTGCAATATGGCCTACACACAACTGACCTCACACCAAAGATACTACATTTCCAGACATTACCGCAACCTACCCCTAAACCAAATCGCACAGAACATCGGTTGTCATCCCGCCACCGTCAGTCGGGAAATCAGACGGCATTCCGTCAACGGAACCTACTGTTACCGAAAAGCACAACAG
>NZ_PDBT02000026.1:0-31819 GCF_002551535.2 Neisseria sp. N95_16 | reverse complement strand
ACGGAGTTTAGGTTTAACCACCGGCATGAAGATTTAGGTAAAATATTAATGAAGATGCTTCGAAATAACCCAATTTAATATTTTTGCTTCCTAAGCCCCTAATTTATAAGTCATCTACAGATACCTCAATGGAGGGTTCGTTATCCCGTTCCATTGCGACACGCATTAGGTATTGGTCTTCTAAAATTTCGAAGATTTCATCATATAAATCGGCAGGAATGCAGTAAAAAGCAGGGGTATTGCGATTTAAAATGGCGACCACATCACCTTGCCCACTTTTCACGGTTTCCATAGGATTTTTTTTCAAGTCACTAATACTGGCAACAAAACGGCTGTGAATAGGTTTAGTCATGATATTGGTTTCCTTTAGTACACCATGGTGCCTTACTCAAGAATGGTTGTTTTAGTTTAGGCAAGATGGAAAAATAGGGCTTTTAAAGAAATCATTAATAGGTCTTTTATTAGGTCTTATTCTGCCGTATCAAAAATCAAAAGTCAATGAAAAGGCCGTCTGAAAAAATATCTTTCAGACGGCCTTGATTCAGTGATCCGCATTACACGTGATGCACCACCAATTTTTTCCCTTCGTAATCCAATACGTCCACATCCATATCAAATAAATCCAGAATATTTTCTTTGGTAAACACATCGTTCGGCGTGCCTTGCATAGCGACTTGGCCGTTTTTCATCGCCACCACATAATCCGCATAAGCCGCAGCTTGGTTGATGTCGTGCAACACCACAACGGTTGTGCGCTGGTGTTCGTGGGTTAGGTGTTGCAAAAGCTGCATCAGCGAGCGGGCGTGATACATATCGAGATTGTTCAGCGGCTCATCGAGTAATACATAATCCGTGCTTTGGCAGAACACCATCGCAATCATGGCGCGCTGGCGTTGGCCGCCGGAGAGTTCAGTTAGGTAGCGGTTGGCAAATGATTCCAGCTGAAAGCGGTGCAATGCTTTTTCCACAATCGCTTTACATTCTTCAGACGGCCTGCCTTGGTGATACGGATAACGCCCGAACATCAGCAAATCACGCACGGTAATGCGGCTCATGATGCTGTTTTCCTGCGTCAGAATCGACAGGGTTTTGGCCAGCTCGGCCGTTGGTGTGGTAGTGATGTCTTGGCCGTTGTAACTGATTTTACCCTGCGTCAGCGGCTGCAAACGCGCCATAAACGACAGCGGTGTCGATTTGCCCGCACCATTGGGGCCAATCAGCGCAGTAATGCCGCCTTGCGGAATATCGAGGGAGACGTCGTTTAAAATAAGGTTGTTGCCGATTTTGTGGCTGACATTTTGGATTTTAATCATGGATTCGGTTCGTCTGATGATTTTTTAAAATAGGATTGGGCGTTTGGTTATTCGATTAAATTAAGGCTTTTTCTTCAAAATCAAATATAAAAACACCAAGCCGCCGGCGAATTCGACTACCACGCTCAATACGGCCTGCATGCCCAAGAAATGCTCGAACAAGGTTTGGCCACCGACCAGTAAAATGCCGGCGGTGCAAAACGTCATCGGCAGGCGCACGGCGTGTTTCATGTTGGGGGCAAAATGGTTGGCCAGCGCCACGACCAACAGGCCGAAGAAGCTGACGGGGCCGACCACGGCGGTGGCGGTGGCGACCAGCGCGGCGATCCACAGCAGCAGCCACAGTGTGTTGCGCGAATAGTGGATGCCCAAATTAATCGCCTGATCGCGTCCGAGCATGTACACATCCAAGCGGTGGCGTTCGCGCCAGATAAACACCACGCTGGCCAGCAGCACCACCGCGCCGATGGTAATCAGTTGCGGATTGACGCTGTTGAACGAGGCAAAGGTGTAAGCTTGCGCCACGGCAAATTCTTCGGGGTCAATCATGCGCTGCAACAATGATGCCAAGCTGCGGAACAGAATGCCGAAAATCACGCCGATCAAAATCATGCGCGCCAAATCGCGGCCGCCCTGTTTCATCAGGGTGGCAAACAGCAGCATTGAGCCGCCCATCATCAGCACCAATTCCAGCGAGAATTTGCCCAATATCGGCAGCGAAGTGAAACCAACGCCACCCAACACAAACACCAGCAAGGTTTGCAAAAACACATACAGCGCATCAAAGCCGAGTATCGAGGGCGTGAGAATCGGGTTGTTGGTCAGCGTTTGGAACAATAAGGTGGACACGCCGACGGCATACGCGACCAGCAGCAATGCGGCCAGTTTGGTCAGGCGCAGGGGCAGGGCGAAATCCCAGTTGCCGTTGACGTTGTAGGTCAAAAACAGGGCGCAGCAGCCGATGAGCAGGGCAAAAGCCAGCCACAGCGGTTTGTTGCTGCTTGGTTGTGAAAGGGGAACAGTAGGCGCGTTCATCAAAATCGTCTAATTGGTGGGGTTAATCGTTAATATGGGTTGAGGCCGTCTGAAACGTTTCGGCCTACCATTCGGTAAACGCCAAATCCATCCATTTTGCTTGCGGAAAATGGGCGGCCAAATACGCGTGTAAATAGCGGCGTGTGTTTTCTTTAATCAGTTCGTCGCTGCATGGGTAATGGTTGTAAACCACGGTATCCAAGGTGATGCTGCGCATATGGCAGGCGGCCAAACTCAACAGCGTGTGGTTGATGCTGCCGAGCTTGGCGGAAGTCACCAATACCACCGGATAGCCTTGCCGGGCGATGTAATCCAGCGTGGTTGTATCGTCACGATAAGGCACGGCCAAACCGCCAGCGCCTTCGAGCAAGACATAATCATAATGTGCGGCCAATTGCTCGGTGGCGGCGGTGATGCGCTGGTCGTCAATTTCCGTTTGTTCCAAAGCGGCGGCCAAATGCGGCGAACACGGATGCGCGAACACATAAGGGCAGGTGGTGCCGTCGAGGTCTTCGGGCAGCCAATCTATGCCTTGAATGTGGCGGTGTGTCTGCAAATCGGCCGATAATCCTGTGCAGCCGGTTTGCACCATTTTTGCGTAATCACGCGGTGGCCTTGTGCGGCCAATTGTTTGGCCAATACGCCGGTGGCCACGGTTTTGCCGACATCGGTGTCGATGCCGCTGATAAACAATACTTTTCCCATCATTTTCCTTTGCTCGCTGTGTGCCGCTGGTGTTTCAGACGGCCTTCTTGAATACGGCAGGCGGTTTATTTTTTGCGTGCGGTAATATAAAGCGGCGTGTAATCCAAGCCGACCCGACCATCCGCCAAGGCATGGTGCGCGCGGTATTGCGTTTCAAAGGTGTGCAGGCGCTGTTTCGTCCACACAAAGTCGGTATGGGTAGCGGTGACACCGGTGTATTGCAGGTGGCGCAAGGCATCGCGCGGGGTGTCAAAAGCCAGCGTAATTGTGCGCTGCTCAATCGCCAAAATGTCGTAGTCGCGTTGCAACCAATCTGCCCATTGTGCCGCCGTTGGGTAATGCAGGCCGCTGCCGGTCAGCGCGCGGATGGGGTGCAGATTGTCGGGCGTAAACGTGTTAAACAACAACAGGCCGTCTGAAACCAACATCTGCGCTGTGCGTCGGATAAACGCATCAGGTTGCGCCAGCCATTGCAGCGCGGAAGCGGAAGCAATGATGTCGTAGCCGCTGCCTAAATCGATGGCTTCGGCATCACCGAAACGGTATTCCGTTTCAGACGGCCTGTTGTCTGGCCAATCTGGTGCGCAAGCGGCATTCAAATCGTTTAACACCAGCTTTGCCTGCGGGAAACGTTGTGCCAACAGGCGGCTGAATAAGCCGGTGCCGCAGCCGATTTCCAGTATTTGGGCAACACGTTCGGGTGCATAAAGTGCCAACCATTTATCCAGCTCGCCATGAATGATTTTTTGCGCTTCGGCATGGCGGTCGTAATGCGGCGTGGCGGCGGCAAAACGCGCGGCGATGCGCTGTTTGTCGGGCATCATGTGGCCGCATCCCAACGCGGCCAATGCAGATGTGGATAATGGCCGCCGTCAAATTCGACGATGGGGCAGCGCGATTGCCAGTAGGCCGATTGGTTGGCCGCCGGAATAATGCGGTCGCGCGTACCTATCCATGCTTCGTGCCAAGTCAGCAAATTGGTGCGGCGGTCGGCTTGCACGGCCTGATGCAGAAACTGCAATTCTTCATGCAGGCTGTCGTGGCTGTGGTGGCCGTCAAGTTGGCGGTAGTGCGCCAAGCTGTCGGCATCGGCGCACATGCGCTGCTCGAATTTGGCGCGGTTGCGCTCATCGAAGCGGGCTAAGGTTTGGTCGAACACGGCGCAGGGAATGCCGAATTGGTCATTATAGGGCAAGCCCGTGCCGTTGACGGCGATCGCCCAATCCACGGTCACGCCCTGCATGGCACGCTCGGCAACCCAAACGCCCATCGACCATGCCAACACGCCGATGCGGCGGTAGCGGCTGAAGTCAAACGCTAAAGCGGTGTCGCGGTAATCACTGCACAACAAAATATCGGCATCGGCCGGTGCCAAGGCTTCCGCCACGCTGTCGGGCGTGCCCCAGCCGGCGAAATAAACCAAAAGCGTGTCCGCATTCGGGCGGGAAATCAATCGGGTGTGCATGGTGCTTGTGTTCTTTTCATAATGTTTCAGACGGCCTGTTATGATTTTAGGTGGTCGTTGTGTTTAGGGTTTGGATAAACCCGTTTAATTCATCGTCGCTGATGTCGGCCGTGAGCGACAGCCTCACGCGTGCGCTGCCTTGCGGCACGGTAGGCGGACGAATCGGCAGACAGTAATAGCCCTGCTGTTGCCATGTTCTCGCCTGCTTGACCGCCGCTTCATTGCTGCCGAGTACACACGGAATAATGTGGCTGTTTGCCTCTGCCAACATGGGCGACGGGTAATGCGTTGCCACCGCTTCACGCAGACGTTGGCTGAGTGCGGCCAAACGCTTCCTACGCGCTTTCATTTCGGGCAGCTGCTGGAAGATAAAATGCGTCCACGCCATATTGATTGGCGGTAGGGCGGTGGAAAAAATCAAAGTGCGCATGTGGTTGGTCAAGTATTCCTTAATTAAACCACTGCACACGGCAAACGCGCCCACCGAAGCCAACGCCTTGCCGAATGTGCCGGTTAAGATGTCGATGTCGGCCACGCAGCCCTGCATTTCTGCCAAGCCCAAGCCGGTTTCGCCATATGCGCCGACCGCATGGGCTTCATCGACATACAGCAATACATGGTCATACCGTTTTTTCAGGCGCACCAAATGTGGTAGATCGGCCGTGTCGCCATCCATGCTGAACAGGCTTTCGGTCACGATGATGACGCAGCGGTAATCGGCGGCGCGTTGTTCGAGCAGGTGTTCAAGCTGGGCGTAATCATTGTGGCGGTAGCGCAGATAATCGGCGCCGCTTAAGCGGATACCGTCAATCAGGCTGGCGTGTACCAATTTATCGGCCAAAATCAGCGTTTTTTTGTCGGCTAGCGCCGGCAGAATACCGACATTGGCATGATAGCCGCTGTTGAACAATAAAGCCGCTTCACGCTGATAACGCGTGGCCAACAGCGCTTCCAACTCCTGATAAATTGGAAAACCGCCGGTCAGCAGCCGTGATGAAGAGGACGACCACAGCTGCTCGCAGCAGGCATCGCTTGCTAAAAATTCATGCCGTAAGGCTTCATCGTGCGCCAACCCGAGATAATCATTAGACGATAAATTCAGCAACTTGAGGCCGTCTGAAACAATATAGCGGCCTTGCTGCGGTAAATCGGGCAGACGGCGCAAACGGTCTTGGGCTTTTAATTCGTCCAGCGCGTGTTTAAAGTGTTGCACCGTATTCCTCCGCCAAAGCAGCCAGCAGGCCGTCGGTTAATCGGGTCAATTCATCCGGCGTGATGATAAACGGCGGCATCAGATAAACCAGTTTGCCAAACGGCCGCACCCAAACACCATGCGCCACCAGCCGCGCTTGCAACGAAGCCATATTGACCGGTGCCTTCATTTCAATCACGCCGATGGCACCCAGCACGCGCACTTCAGCCACGCATGCCCATTCGGTGGCAACTGCCAAATCCTGCCGCAATTGCGCTTCAATGCGGGCAATGTGCTCTTGCCACGGGCTTTCCAGCAGCATGGCAACCGATTCGGCGGCCACGGCGCAGGCCAGCGGATTGGCCATAAAGGTTGGGCCGTGCATAAAGCAGCCAGCCGCGCCTGATGAGATGGTTTTAGCCACTTGGGTGGTGGTAATGGTGGCCGAAAGTGTGAGGTAGCCGCCCGTGAGTGCTTTGCCCAAGCAGACAATATCGGGCACGGTGTCGGCGTGTTCCATCGCAAACAGCTTACCGGTGCGGCCAAAGCCGGTGGCGATTTCATCAAACACCAGCAACACACCATGCGCCGAACACAATTCGCGCGCTTTTTGCAGGTAAACCGGCGAATAAAAATACATGCCGCCCGCGCCTTGTACAATCGGCTCCACAATCAGCGCGGCGATTTCGTGGCCGTGTGCCGCCAGCAGGTCGCGCAACGGCTCGATGGCTTCATCACGCCACGGTTCATTGAATTTGACGGCAGGTTGCGGCAGAAAATATTGCACCGGCAAGCTGCTACCAAACAAACCGTGCATACCGGTGACCGGATCGCAAACCGACATCGCATGCCAAGTGTCACCGTGATAGCCTGCTCGAATGGCGGCAAAACGGTTGCGCTCAGGTTGCCCGATGGCTTGCTGGTATTGCAGTGCCATTTTCATGGCCACTTCAACCGCCACCGAGCCGCTGTCGGCATAAAAAACCTTGTTCAACGAAGGCGGCAGAATGCGTAATAGTAATTCGGTCAGCTGCACCGCCGGTTCGTGGGTCAAACCGCCAAACATGATGTGGCTCATTTGTTCCAATTGCGAAGTGGCAGCTGCATTCAAACGTGGGTGATTATAGCCGTGCAGCGCCGCCCACCACGAAGACATACCGTCAACCAAGCGACGGCCGTCTGAAAGCGTGATCATCACGCCATCGGCACGCGCCACCGGATAGACCGGCAATGGCTCGGTCATGGACGTGTAAGGGTGCCAGATGTGGTGTTTGTCGATATGAAGCAGGTGATCGGTGTGCATATTCGGTATTCTTTAGGTAGGCCGTCTGAAACGTTTCAGACGGCATGGGCAGGTTTTCTCAACAATAAACCTAAGAATAACACCGTACCGGCTACGCCGAAAATCACCGATACCGGAATTTCAAACGGAAACACCACCAAGCGGCCGATAATGTCGCACAGCAACACCAGCGATGCGCCCATCAAGGCCACCGCCGGCAGGCTTTGGCGCAGCTTGTCGCCCATCAGGCGGCTGATGATGTTGGGCACAACCAAGCCGATAAACGGAATATTGCCCACCGTCACCACCACCAGCGAGGTAATCAGCGCCACGATAATCAAACCCACCCACAAAATGGTATTGCGGTTTAAGCCCAGGTTCACGCTGACCGTTTCGCCCAAGCCGATGATGGTGAGCTGGTCGGCAATCAGGTAGGCAAACACCGCCAATGCGCCGGTGAGCCACAGCAATTCATAACGCCCCAGCAACACCCCTGAAAAATCACCTTGCTGCCACACGGTCAGCATTTGCAGCATATCGGTTTCATATGCGATAAACACCGCCACCGATTCAATCACACCGCCGAAAATAATCCCCACCAGCGGCACCATCAATTGCGCGGTCGGCGGCAGTCGGCGGATGAGCGCCATAAACACCAGCATCCCCACCATCGCTGCTACTGCTGCCGCCGACATCTTCACCAATAGGGCGGCCGACGGTACAAACAATGCCATCAGCAGCAAACCCAAAGACGCGCTCTGGCTCGCGCCCACCATCGACGGTTCGACAAAACGGTTGCGCATCAAAATCTGCATAATCATGCCCGCCACCGCCATCGAAGCGCCGGTCAACACAATCGCAAACGTGCGCGGCAAGCGGCTCACCCACATCAGTTGCATACTGTCGGACATATCGAACAGATTGCGCCAATCGAAACTGGCCACGCCGACCGACAGGCTGATGAAAAACAGCACAATCAGAGCGAAAATGCTGGCTAGGTTTAAGGAAAGGGCGTTTTTGAACATGGGTTTTATTTATTCATTAAAGTGCATTTTATTTTCAGACGGCCTTGATGTATTTTTTAAAAGGCCGTCTGAAAATAAAACGTAAAGATAAAAAATACCGATACGCTAAACGCGTTCAGACGGCCTTTGCTTACCAAAGGCCGTCTGAACAATCAAATACGCTTATTTTGCGGCATTGAAAGCATCGGTCAGCTGTTTGCTGGCGTTGAGCAATTCTTGCGCGCCGCCGGCTGCCAGATAGGTTTCAGGCACCAAATACACCACTTGGCCTTTTTTCCAAGCGTTGGTTTCGGCTACCAATGGATTATCCAACACGTCTTTCGCTGCTTGGCCTTGTTCGCCAATCGCTGCGCCGCGGTCTAACACAAACAACCAATCCGGATTTTTCTCTTTCAAGTATTCAAAGGTCACCGGCTGGCCGTGGCTGCCTTCTTTGATAGCTTCGTCTACCGCAGGTACACCGATGTCTTTATGAATCCAGCCGCCCAAGCGGGAAGTCGGGCCGAAGGCAGACATTTTGCCGCCGTTCACAATAATCACTAAGCCGGTGCCTTTACCTTCGGCTGCTTTTTTGGCTGCGTCAAAAGAGGCATCGATTTCGGCTTTCAGTGCGTCTGCTTCGGCTTGTTTACCGAAGATTTGACCGAAAGCATCAATGCGCTCTTTCGCGCTTTCTTTCAGGTTGGCAGTATCGGCGGTCATTTCGATGGTCGGCGCAATCGCGTTCAATTGGTCGAAGGCTTTGGCGGTGCGGCTGCCGATGATGATCAATTGCGGTTTGTAGCTGTTTAAGGCTTCAAAGTTCGGCTCAAACAAGGTGCCGGCAGGTTGGGTGTTTTTCAGGTAATCGCCCAAGTATGGCAACAGGTTTTTGGTGCTTTCAATCGACATACCGGCTTGCACGCCCAATTTCTGCAAGGTATCGGCCATGCCCAAATCGTACACGGCTACGCGCTCAGGATTTTGCGGCACTTGCACATCACCACGCGTGGTTTTCACGGTCAGGGTTGCGCCTTCAGTTTGTGCAGCAGGTGCCGCAGAAGCCGCAGCAGCAGAAGCGCCTGAAGCAGCAGGTGCAGCCGGTTGGGCGGCTTCTTGTTTCGGGGTACATGCGCTTAAGGCCAGCGCGCAGCATACGGCCAAAGAAGTTAAACGTAACATTAAAAATCTCCAAAAAATGAATGTGTGATACGGGCAAGAGCGCCTGATTAAGCCCATGATTTGAAACCGTATCAATGATGAGAATGGTTTTCTTTTATTTTCGCACAGATTTGATGAATTTCCAAGTTGGTTATGGGTAAGTCAGCAAACTGTTTTAATAGGCCGTCTGAAAGCCAATTTTGTTTTCAGACGGCCTTTGAAGACATCATTTTGCCAAAAAACGCTCATCCACCGCAAAACCGCGCGGATTATCCGGTTTGGCAACATCAAACTCGCGGAACGTGCTGTTGACTTTAGTGGCAACTGTTTTACCGTCAATCACGGCTGACGCTTCCAGCACCACACCGCCGCCGCTGCGCTCGCCCGTTTGCATATCAGGCAATTCCAAACGGCTTAATTTCAAAGACGTTTGGCCGATTTTGGCATCGTTGCCCGCAATTTGCTTGCCGCGCGGGCGGGTTTTGTCTTCTGCTTTGAAGGCTGCCGCATCCACGCTGGCATCATCAATCACCGCCATATCTAATAAACGCGCTTGGTTCAGCTGCATTTTGCCGTTTACCACCGGAATGCCGACCAATACCTTGGTGCCGCGGTGAATGGCGCGGTTGTCTCCCCAAACGGTTTGCTCGCCACGAGGCGGGCGGGCGGCGTGGTTCAGCGAATAAGCGCGGCTCATAAACATGATTTTGTAACCCGGCACGGCACGCGCGGTTTTTCCGTCGGTGATGTCGTCCAGTAATTGAGGCGCATTGCCTTGGGCGTTGCCGATAATACGGGCGGACGTATCCATCACGTTCACGGCACGACCATCAATCGAAACATCTTGCTGATGGCCGAAACCGGCAGCAACAGCGGAAACAGAAGCCGCGCCCAATGCGGCGGCGACGAATAAAGCAGTCATATTTTTCATGTTTTTCCTTTGTGTGAAAAAAGAGGTGTGCAAAATACTGATGGCAATGGTTTTAATATGAGGCCGTGAAGACCACCGTGTCGCTTTGAGTCACCGTCACGAACAACACAAAGGTGAGCGATTGGTTCGTGAAGAATTTGCGGTAGGCGGCCCACGTTTGTCTTTAGAACGCCAAGCACCAGCTATGCGTAAAATGACGGTTAACCATACCAACTTGGAATGGACAGGCAAAAACTTAGGTTTTGCCGAATCAGCCAACGCAAATATTTATCGCTTGGAGCAAGGTCGTTGGTCTGCTGATGACAGTGGTAACGGTTATGCCGGCGGTCGACAAAATACCGGTGCAACTAAAGCCAAACTTGATACCATTGGCGCAAACGTAAACTTTGATTCGCACGTACATGATAATGTAGTAGTGAAATACGGTGTGAACTACCGTAATCAAGAAGTGAAACCACATCAAATTTTCCGTGAAGGTGTTCGCAATCAGGAAAAACAAGATGTAGGCGTATATGGTGAAGCCATCGTTGATATCAACGATGTCACTTTGACTGCGGGCTTGCGTTACGACCACTTCAATTTCAAAGCCATGGATGGTAAGAAAATCAGTGATGGTGCGATTAATCCAAGCGTAGGTGTGATTTGGCAAGCTATGCCGAGCTTAAGCTTCAGTGCCAGCCATAACTATGCAACCCGTAGCCCACGTATGCATGATGCACTGATGTCTCACGGTGCGCGTGGTGTGGTATCGATTGCTGATGGTACCAAAGCTGAACAAGCCCGTAATACTGAAATCGGCTTTAACTACAATGATGGTACGTTTGGTTTCGAAGGCAGCTACTTCTGGCAAAATATTAAAGATGCCTTGGGTACCAACACCGGTCGTGATAACCACTTGTGTGATGGCACCAACCTGCAGTGTGCCTCTGAAATCATCAATGCTGGTCGCATTAAGAACAAAGGTTACGAGTTGGCCGCTTCTTATCGTTATGAAGGTTTGACAGCACGTTTGGGCGTTGCGCATGCCAAACCGCGTTTCTACGGTGAGCGCTTAAGCTCTAATCCGGAATACGCTTCTGCTATTGGCCGTACATGGACTGCTTCTTTGGCTTACCGCTTCAACAAGCCAAACTTGGAAGTGGCTGTACATCGTCGTCAGGTTGAGAAAGTTAAACCGGAAGATAACTTCTTCACCAGTAGTGCTCAAATTACTGCAGCTAATGGAACTGGTAAAGCTTCTTACGGCGTTACCGATATTTCGGCCAACTGGAAACCTTTGAACAACGATAAGATGAATGTGAATTTTGCGGTAAACAATATTACCAATAAAAATTACATTCCACATGCTCAGCGCAGTAATCTGCCTGGTGCTGGTCGTGAATATCGTATCGGTATGAATTACACGTTCTAAAAGTAGTATGCAAAATGCCCGACTCTAAGTCGGGCATTTTTTACGAGATGGACGATTAAGTTGAATAAGGCCGTCTGAAAACAAGCAAACGTAGCTTATTCCGCATCACTGTCCATAAAATCATGGCGTTTTTGGTGGTATTTTTCTTCCGTTTCACCCGATCGCCAGTATGGCACGGCGTAGCATTGTTTGATGGAAAGCTGCCATCCTTTGCGTATCAAATCGCGCAACACGCCCACCATCGCGGCTTCTCCGGCAATCCACACATAACAATCGTCGCTAGTTGGGCGGACTTGGCGCACTTGTTCGATAATATTCGAGTATTGCTCAGGCTCGGCATAAACGGTATGCACATTCACGCCTTGCGGGTGGCGGAAGGTGGAGGGCAGGGTTTCGTTTTCGGGTAGCAGCATAAATACATTGCCGCGCGCGCCGGCATCCATATCCAGCAGCATGGATTCGATGGCGGGCAGGGAGGTGAGGTCGCCCACCATCAGGTATTCGGCGGCAGGTTTAAGCATTTCATCGCGGCCGCGTGATGCGCTCACGCCGATGGTTTGGCCGGTTTGCACGCGTTCGGCAAAGGCGGAAGCGGGGCCGTTGTCGCCGTGCAGCACAAAATCAATCGTCAGCGTGTTGGCTTGGCGGTCGAAATCGCGCACGGTGTAGGTGCGCACAAACGGGCGTTGCACGCCTTCTGCCCATTTCGGGCCGGTCGGTGTCATTTCAGGAAAATTCGGCACGGTTTGGCCGTCGGCAGGCAGAAATACTTTCATCGGCGCACCGTTGAAAGCGTAAGGATAGTCGGCCAATTCTTCGCTGTGGAACACAATGCGGCGCAGATGCGGGCTGACATCCTGCCATGAGGCAACTTGTACAAGACGTGGGCGGTTGGGGTTCATTGTCTTTCCCTTTTTGGTGTGTGGGTTTCAGACGGCCTTTATTTTAAATAGGCCGTCTGAAAAATATTACGGCTCGCCGGCAATTTCCAAGGCGTGTAGAAACGAAACCGGCAAAATGCCGCCGTGATCCAATTCGGGATAGCCGGTAAACTCGGCACGGATGTCGTTTCGGGCGGACATTTGCTCGGTTAATTTTTTGCCTGCATCGCTGGGTAATTGTGCGGCGGATTGTTGTCGTGCGGCCAAATGGGCGGCTTGTTCGGGCGTGAGTTTGCTGGTGTCGCGCTCGCGTTTGCGCTGGCTTTGTTCGATGAATAACGTGCGGTTGCCAAAGACATCAGGCCGTCTGAACGCGGTTTGGTATTGCTGATATAAACTGCCTTGTTCAAACCACAAGGCGGGGTCGGCGGCGATGTAGTGGGTGAAGCTTTGCGGCGAATTTAAAAGCGTATACAGCACAAACAAACCGCCGTAGGAATGCCCCCACAGCATTTGCCGCTCAGGATTGAGCTTTACGCGCGCTTCGATTTGCGGGCGGATGGCGGTGTTGATGAGTTGTAAAAAATCCGCCGCGCCGCCGTGGGTGCGTGTGGGGTCAACGGCATCGCTGAAGGTTTGATCTTGGTGATTCGGCGGCGTGTAATCGTGCGCACGGGCGGCGGTGTCGAAGCGCAAATCGGTGTCATAACCAATCAGCACCAACACCGGCGGCTGCTTGAGCGTGTTTAGGCGTGACGGGCTTAGGTTTTCGGTTAAAGCATTGCCGTCGAGCGCATACAATACACTGTGGCCTTGCTTTGGCACGGCGGTTTTCGGAATGCCTAAATATATGCGGTAGCGGCGTTTGCTGTCGGCAGATTGGAAATTCAGCGTTTCAAAACGATAATGGCTGTCGGGCGCGTAAAGTGGTGCGGTGTCTGATTTTTGGCTTAAATCAGGCGCGGCTCCGGCAATGCCTGTAGTAAAAAGCAGGCCGAAGGTGAGTAGGAATTTTTTGAGTAGCATAGGCATAACCAGCTTCAGAGGTAATGGAGGCCGTCTGAAACATTTCAGACGGCCTAATAAGAAATATGCTGGAGATTATAGTCTAATCGAAAATGATTATCAAAAATAATGCCGTCTGAAAAATTGGTATTGTGCAGAGTGCCATCTGTTTTCAGACGGCCTACTGCATATCATGAAACATAATCGGCCGCACCCCACAGAAAAATTTACGCTTCAGGGCTTGAATTTTGCGCCGATAACCTTATTTTTAGCTGCGTTGAAGCAGATATCTTTGTTTTATCTGTGAATTTTCAAAACAAACTTTATGCAACTTTTTTGGAGAATATTACATGACCATCCGTCCTTTACATGACCGCGTAGTGGTAAAACGCGTTGAAGCTGAAGAAAAAACCGCATCAGGCATCGTGTTGCCGGGTGCTGCAGCCGAAAAACCTGATATGGGTGAAGTGGTTGCCGTGGGTGCCGGCAAAGTAGGCCGCGACGGCCAACGCCGTGCTTTGGATGTGAAAGTCGGTGACAAAGTGATTTTCGGCAAATACAGCGGCCAAACTGTGAAAGCCGACGGCGAAGAGCTGTTGGTGATGCGCGAAGAAGACATTTTTGCGATTGTAGAATAATCTCAACCTAATATTTAGGCCGTCTGAAAAGGTTCGACGGCTGTAAACCAGATAATTTATTGGAGCATATCAATGGCAGCAAAAGACGTACAATTCGGTAGCGAAGTTCGCCAAAAAATGGTGAACGGTGTCAACACCTTGGCCAACGCCGTGCGCGTAACTTTAGGCCCTAAAGGCCGCAACGTGGTATTGGATCGCGCATTCGGCGGCCCACACATCACTAAAGACGGCGTGTCTGTGGCTAAAGAAATCGAATTGAAAGACAAATTCGAAAACATGGGCGCGCAAATGGTGAAAGAAGTCGCTTCTAAAACCAATGACGTGGCCGGTGACGGTACCACTACCGCAACTGTGTTGGCACAAGCCATCGTGGTGGAAGGCATGAAATATGTGACTGCCGGCATGAATCCGACCGATCTGAAACGCGGTATCGACAAAGCCGTGGCCGCTTTGGTTGACGAATTGAAAAACATCGCCAAACCTTGCGATACTTCCAAAGAAATCGCCCAAGTGGGTTCGATTTCGGCCAACTCTGACGAGCAGGTCGGCCAGATCATTGCCGAAGCGATGGAAAAAGTCGGCAAAGAAGGCGTGATTACCGTAGAAGACGGCAAATCTTTGGAAAACGAGTTGGATGTGGTAGAAGGCATGCAGTTCGACCGTGGCTACCTGTCGCCATACTTCATCAACGATGCCGAAAAACAAATCGCGGCCTTGGATAACCCGTTTGTCTTGTTGTTCGACAAAAAAATCAGCAACATCCGCGACCTGCTACCTGTTTTGGAACAAATCGCCAAAACCAGCCGTCCGCTGCTGATTATCGCTGAAGACGTGGAAGGCGAAGCCTTGGCGACTTTGGTGGTGAACAACATCCGCGGCATCCTGAAAACCGTGGCCGTGAAAGCACCGGGCTTCGGCGACCGCCGCAAAGCCATGTTGCAAGACATCGCCATTTTGACCGGTGGCCAAGTGATTTCGGAAGAAGTGGGCTTGTCTTTGGAAAAAGCCACTTTGGAAGATTTGGGTCAAGCCAAACGCATTGAAATCGGTAAAGAAAACACCACTATCATTGATGGCTTCGGTGATGCCGCTCAAATCGAAGGCCGTGTGGCGGAAATCCGTCAACAAATCGAAGTGGCCACCAGCGACTACGATCGTGAAAAACTGCAAGAGCGCGTGGCCAAATTGGCCGGCGGTGTAGCAGTGATTAAAGTCGGTGCCGCAACCGAAGTGGAAATGAAAGAGAAGAAAGACCGCGTGGAAGACGCGCTGCACGCCACCCGTGCCGCCGTTGAAGAAGGCGTGGTCGCAGGTGGTGGCGTGGCCTTGCTGCGTGCCCGTTCGGCTCTGGAAAACCTGCACGCCGGTAATGCCGACCAAGATGCGGGCGTACAAATCGTATTGCGCGCGATTGAGTCTCCATTACGTCAAATCGTGGCCAATGCCGGCGGCGAGCCAAGCGTGGTGGTGAACAAAGTGTTGGAAGGCCAAGGCAACTACGGCTACAACGCAGGCAGCGGCGAATACGGCGACATGATTGAAATGGGCGTATTGGATCCGGCCAAAGTGACCCGTTCTGCATTGCAACACGCTGCTTCTATCGCCGGCTTAATGCTGACCACCGACTGCATGATTGCGGAAATCCCTGAAGACAAACCGGCTATGCCTGATATGGGCGGCATGGGTGGTATGGGCGGTATGATGTAATAGTCCGTCTGAACACTTCAGATTGTAAAAGAAAAATCCCACACGGTTTTGGCTGTGTGGGATTTTTTTGTATGTATTAATAAGGTTTGAGGCCGTCTGAAATCTTTCAGACGGCCTCTATATATTTAAGCTTCTTTAGCTTGCATAATCGCTTGCAATTGTTGGTTTAAGGTATCGGCATCCATCCAGCCGGCTTGGATAAACAAAATCAGCAAGACCGAACCAACGGCGAGTGTACCGAGAAAATACAACAGATAACCGAGCATGATTTTCCAGCCGGAAACATTGCCCATTTTCATAAAACCGATGGCTTGCGCCCAGAAACTCCACACTTGGTAAAACAGTGCCAATGTGGCCAATTGCGGCACATAAAATAAAGCCAACATAGGAATCGCTAAGGCTTCGGAAGCCAAGGTAAAGCCCCATAGCGGTAAGCGTGGTGTGCCGCCGTAATAATGAATCACTGCACGCATGGCGCGGCTCAATACCAACCATTTCACGATGGTGAGTAAAACCGCAAACACAATCGCGGCAGGTTCTTGGCCGAACAAAGGCGACATACTGGCCGCGTTAATCACGCCTAGCAGCAATAATACAGCGGCAATTACCGGCAGCGTGTAGAGATATTCCATCGGTGGGCGGTAGCGCAGGCGCAGAATATCCAGCATATCTTTTAAAAATTGATAAAGCATGTGTGTGTTTTTATCGAAAAGGGAAACAGATATTGTAGCTTAAAAACAGGATGAACGACCATGATTCTGTTTTCAGACGACCTGATAAAATAAATTCGCAGAAAATGCCGGAAATCCTGCCAAAATCATAAAATTTTAATTCAATATAAAACATGAGTTTAGTTATTTTATGAATATTTTTGTCAAATAAGGCTTGCGTGAAGGCGGTGTTTTTGGTTTAATACACATCTCGCAACGAAAGACGCGAAGGCCAGATAGCTCAGTTGGTAGAGCAACGGATTGAAAATCCGTGTGTCGGCGGTTCGATCCCGCCTCTGGCCACCACCAACCGCTTCAGCGGTTATTTTTTTATCTAAAAGATTTGAAAAGGCCGGAAATTATCCGGCCTTTTTGTACGTAGCGAGTCAGACATTATATCTGTTGTGAAATAGTTTCTAATTGTTGATACAATTTCAAAAGCAGGTTTGAGACTGGCTCAGCTTGTTTTATAATAACAAACGCATATTAAAAAGAACAATAAACATAATATTAAACGAAAATAAATGACCCGCCTCCGACTGGTAAAAGGGAAAATAAAAGGCCGTCGGAAATTTTAGGGTATTCAATTAAATTAAACACATAGCAAAGCTTAGGGATGTGGCTTTGCCAGAAACGGATCAGGTTAAAATGAGTGTCGGATTACTGCGCGTCTTGGCGCAAAGTCAAACCATTACGCCTACTCAGGCAGAACATTATCAAGCAGCAATCAAAGCGCATAAAGACATTATGCCTATGCTGTTTGATGATGGTGTGATTTCTCCCAAAGCCCTTGGTGAGCTGGTGGCGCGCGTGTTCAGCTATCCTTTGCTGGATTTGCACCATTATCCGCGTAGTCATGTCTTGACGGATGTGTTGACTGAAGAGCAGATGGTGCAAAACCGCTGTGTGCCGATTTTCCGTCGCGGCCGTAAGGTTTATTTGGCGGTTTCTGATCCGACTCAAATTCAAAATTTTCAAAAAATCGCCTTTTCTTCAGGTGTTTCTGTCGATTTGGTGGTGGTGCCGCATGACCAGTTGAGCTCTTTACTGGAATGGATTGGTCAACGTTCGACTACCATTTTGAAAGAAATCAGCCAAGAGCAGGAATCTTCTCAAACACCGCAAGCGTTGTATATCGACAATGAAGAAGCGGAAGATGGTCCGATTCCGCGTTTTATTCATAAAACATTGTCTGATGCCTTGAATGCCGGTGCCTCAGATATCCATTTTGAATTTTACGAGAAAATGGCGCGTGTGCGTTTCCGTGTCGATGGCCAATTGCGTGAAGTAGTGCAGCCGCCGGTTGCTGTGCGCGGTCAGTTGGCCTCACGTATTAAAGTGATGGCGCGCTTGGATATTTCTGAAAAACGCGTGCCGCAAGATGGTCGTATTCAGATTGCCTTCCATAAACATGGTCGCCCGATTGATTTCCGTGTGAGTACCTTGCCGACTTTGTTCGGTGAAAAAGTGGTGATGCGTATTCTGAATTCGGATGCCGCCACATTGAATATCGACCAATTGGGCTTTGAGCCATTCCAAAAAGAAATGCTGCTTGAAGCCATTCACCGTCCTTACGGTATGGTGCTGGTGACCGGCCCTACCGGCTCGGGTAAAACTGTTTCGCTGTATACCTGCCTGAATATTTTGAACACGGAAGACGTGAATATTTCCACCGCGGAAGACCCTGCCGAGATTAACTTGCCGGGAATTAATCAGGTTAACGTCAATGACAAACAAGGCCTGACCTTTGCGGCTGCGCTGAAATCTTTCCTGCGTCAGGATCCGGACATCATCATGGTCGGCGAGATTCGTGACTTGGAAACTGCCGATATTGCGATTAAAGCCGCGCAAACCGGTCATATGGTGTTTTCGACATTGCACACCAATAATGCACCGGCAACCTTGTCGCGTATGCTGAATATGGGCGTGGCGCCTTTTAATATTGCCAGTTCGGTAAGTTTGATTATGGCGCAGCGTTTGTTGCGTCGCCTGTGCCCAAGTTGTAAAAAACCGATTGAACGTCCGCCGGTTCCGGCATTGAAAAAAGCTGGGTTTACTGATGAAGATTTGGCCAATGATTGGCAAATGTACCGTCCGGTTGGTTGTGACAGTTGTCGCGGCAAAGGTTTTAAAGGCCGTGTCGGTGTGTATGAAGTGATGCCGATTACCGAAGAAATGCAACGTGTGATTATGGATAACGGCACGGAAGTCGATATCCAAAACATGGCTTACCAAGAAGGCATGGTGGATTTGCGTCGTGCTGGTTTATTGAAAGTCATGCAGGGGTTGACTTCGTTGGAAGAAGTAACGGCACACACCAATGACTGATTTTGAGAATGGGAAATGCAAGGGGAATTGCGTTTCTCATTCTTTCTCATATGAAATTAAGGGGTAATTGAATTATGGCTCAAGCAGAGCAAAAAAAGGGTTTGTTCACCCAAAAGAGCAAAGGTAAACGTTTTACATTCGAAGGTAAAAATACCCATACCGATCAAGTGGTTCACGGCGAAGTAGTGGCGAAAGACGAAGAAGAGGCGCGTAAAAAGCTTCAGCGTCGCGGTATCCGTCCGTTGCGTATCAGTAAGGTGAAAGCGGTGCGCAAACGCCGCATCACGCAAGAAGACATCACAGTCTTTACCCGACAATTGGCAACCATGATGAAAGCCGGTCTGCCTTTGATGCAGGCTTTTGAAATTGTGGCACGTGGCCACTCAAACCCTGCGATGACACAAATGCTGATGCAAATTCGTGCGGAAGTAGAGCAGGGTAGTGCATTAGGTAAATCGTTTGCCAAATACCCGAAATATTTCGACCGATTCTATTGCAACTTGGTTTCTGCCGGTGAAACCGGTGGTGTACTGGAAGGCTTGCTGGATAAGTTGGCGGTTTATAAAGAGAAAACGCAAGCCATTAAGAAAAAAGTGAAAACTGCGCTGACCTACCCGATTTCGATTGTGGTGGTGGCGGTGATCTTGATGTTTATCATGATGATGTTTGTGTTGCCGGCATTTAAAGAAGTATATAGCAACATGGGCGCCGAATTGCCTTGGTTGACTCAGGTAGTGATGAATATCTCTGATTTATTTGTCGAATATGGCTGGATTATGATTATCGGCCTAATTTTAATCGGCTTTGGGGTGTATAAGCTGCATCAAAATTCGCCGGCCTTTCAGAAACGCGTCGACGCCACGTTGCTTAAACTACCGGTTTTTGGCCCTATTGTAAAAAAAGCAACGATTGCACGCTGGTCACGCACAACTTCTACCTTGTTTGCGGCAGGCGTACCGTTGGTAGAAGTTTTAGATTCGGTGGCAGGTGCCTCCGGTAATATTTTGTATGAAGAGGCTACACAGGACATTCGCGCCAAAGTGACGCAAGGTTTGTCGCTGACTTCCAGTATGCAGGCTACTGAAATGTTCCCGAATATGGTGATTCAGATGGCCTCTATTGGTGAGGAATCTGGCTCTTTGGATGATATGTTGAATAAAGCTGCTGAATTTTATGAAGATGAAGTAGATAACTCTGTTGCGCAATTATCTTCGTTGATGGAGCCAATTATCATGGTGGTATTGGGTTCGTTAATCGGCGTGTTGCTGGTGGCGATGTACTTGCCGCTGTTTAACTTGGGCAACGTGGTGGGTTAAGATGCTGGAAACTTGGAATGCCTTAGCCCCGTTTGTTGTGCCATTGGCGGTGATTTTCGGTTTATTAATCGGCAGCTTTTTGAATGTGGTGATTTATCGCATTCCTGTGATGATGGAGCGCGGTTGGACGCAATTTGCCAAAGAGCATTTGAATGTGCCGCTTACGGCCGAAGAAGAAGTACCGTTTACATTGTCGAAACCGGATTCACGCTGCCCGAAATGTCATGCGCCGGTGAAGGCTTGGCAGAATATTCCGATGGTGAGTTATTTGCTGTTGGGTGGCAAATGTAGCTCATGTAAAACACCCATCAGCATCCGCTATCCTTTGGTGGAATTACTTACCGGCATCTTATTTGGTGTTGTGGCATGGCAATACGGCTGGTCGTGGCTGACATTTGGCGGCTTGATTTTTACCGCCATGCTGGTTGCGCTCACTTTTATCGACTACGATACCCAATACCTACCCGATTCCCTGACCTTGCCGCTGGTGTGGCTGGGTTTACTGTATAACTACAACGGCGCATTTACCACGTTGCAATCGGCGGTGCTGGGCGCAGTATGCGGTTATATGAGTTTGTGGTTGCTGTGTTATGTCTATAAACTCTTAACCGGTAAAATCGGCATGGGTGGCGGCGACTTTAAATTGTTGGCCGCACTGGGCGCGTGGTTGGGCGTGGGCGTATTGCCGGTATTGGTGTTTATGGCGGCCTTAATCGGCATTATCGGCGCGCTTGTGTCACGCGTCGGCAAAGGGCGGCAGTTTGCCTTTGGCCCAAGCTTGGCGGTGGCCGGATGGATTATTTTTATTGCCAATGAACCGATTAACCAATTGATTCAATGGTGGCTAACGAAATCAGGATTTTAAATGACGGTTTGGGTGGGGTTGACAGGCGGCATCGGTAGCGGAAAATCGCAAGCTGCGGCGGAATTCATCGCGCTGGGTGTGCTGCATATTGATGCCGATGCGCTCAGCCGCAGCCTGACGGCGGATAACGGCAAAGCACTGCCTGCTATCCGTGAAACCATTGGTGCGCATGTATTTGAAAGTGAAGGCCGTCTGAATCGTGCGGCGTTGCGTGAGGAAGTGTTCAGACGGCCTCAAACCAAAGCTATGCTCGAAGCTTTGATGTTTCCATTGATTTTGCAAGAAATTCGCCTGCAACAGGCGCAATATCAGGATGCTATTTATGGCATTATCGATGTGCCGCTGCTAGTGGAAAATCCACCATTTCTTGCTTTGGTGCAACGTGTGCTGGTGATTGATGTGGATGAAACCACGCAGATTGAGCGCGTCAAACAGCGCAATAGCTTGAGTGAAGATGAAATCCGCCGTATTATGGCCAGCCAAGCGTCACGCCGTGAGCGATTACTGCATGCTGATGATGTGATTAAAAACGACGGTAACTTGAATGAGTTAGCCGAAAAAATCCAACGCTTGCATCGCTATTATCTCCACACACTCAAGGCCGTCTGAATATGAATGAACACATCACCATCGTCAAATGCCCGACCTGCCAAACGCCAGTTATTTGGAGCAGTGAAAGCAAATACCGTCCGTTTTGCAGCCATCGTTGCAAGCTGATTGACTTGGGCGAGTGGGCGGAAGAGCGTTATAGCGTTGAAGCAGTTGAAGACGACAGTTTGTCGGATTTATTGAAATAAACGCATCAACAAAATACGGAATATAATCAAGGCCGTCTGAAAGATCATTTTTCAGACGGCCTTCATGATTCTGGGCGGAAATTAGCCCTTATTCAAAACCTGCTTATTCTCACCTTCTCGGCGCAATTCTTTCGGCAAGACAAATACAATACTTTCTTCCGCCCCTTCGCCTTCGCGCACAGTATCGTGTCCCCAAGATTGAATGGTCTCCAAGACTTCCTGCACCAACACTTCCGGTGCCGATGCGCCGGCTGTTACACCGACTTTGGTTTTGCCGTCGAACCATTCTTTTTCTAAATAGCTGGCGTTATCAACCATATACGCATCCACGCCGCGCACTGCTGCGACTTCACGCAAGCGGTTGCTGTTGGACGAATTGGGCGAACCGACCACAATCACAATATCGCATTCTGCCGCCAAATCTTTCACCGCTTTTTGGCGGTTGGTGGTGGCGTAGCAAATGTCTTCTTTGTGTGGGTTACGGATATTTGGGAAACGCGCATTTAGTGCTTCGATAATATCTTTCGTTTCGTCGACCGACAAAGTAGTCTGGCTCACATAAGCCAGCTTATCGTGATCGGCCACTTCCAATGCCGCTACGTCTTCCACCACCTCGACCAGTAACATTTTACCCGGCGGCAGTTGCCCCATTGTGCCTTCTACTTCGACATGGCCTTTGTGGCCGATCATAATGATTTGATAATCTTGCGCATCCAATCGAGCCACTTCTTTATGCACCTTGGTTACCAGCGGACAAGTCGCGTCAAACACGCGGAAGCCGCGCATTTTTGCTTCTTCCTGTACCGCCTTCGATACACCGTGCGCCGAATAAATCAGCGTAGCACCGGTCGGTACTTCCGACAATTCTTCAATAAAAATTGCACCTTTATCACGCAGATTATCCACTACAAATTTATTGTGCACGACTTCATGGCGCACATAAATCGGCGCGCCGTATTCTTCCAGCGCTCGCTCCACGATTGCAATAGCGCGGTCAACGCCGGCACAAAAGCCGCGTGGATTGGCCAGCATAATGGTTTTGTTTGTCATGTGTGTATTCCGAAAAATTCAGTTTCAGACGGCCTGATTCTCTGCCGCCACATTCTTTTTATGTTTGCTTGAAAAGCCATCTAATATCAACAATACTGCACCTACGCAGATAAAGCTGTCGGCGATATTGAAAGCAGGGTAATACCAATCTTGCCAATAAAATAATAAAAAATCAACTACATGTCCATAAGCGACACGGTCAATTGCATTGCCGATCGCGCCACCGATAATCATTGCCGCGCCGATTTTGCCCCAGCGCGCAAAGTCATTTTTCACAATGCCACGCCACAAATAGCCGCTAATGACCAAAGCCAGTGTCAAAAAGAAATACTTCTGCCAACCACCTTGGTCGGCCAAAAAACTAAACGCCGCACCAGGGTTAAATACCAGTGTCCAGTCAAAAAAATTCGGAATGATGTTTACGCGTTTTTGATATTGAAAATTCGCCAGCGTCCAGATTTTTGTGATTTGGTCGAGCGCAATTGCTGACAATGCCAGCAACAGATAAGAGATTTTAGAACTCATGTTTCAGACGGCCTGAAGTCAGTCAAAAGGGGTATTTTACCTGAAAGCAGGAATAAGGTGTTTGTGAAATATAGGTTGATGAATTTAAAAATAGTTTGGATAAGAAAAGTTAACCGGGTACTGGTAAAAATGGTAATCAATGAAGATAAAGGCCGTCTGAACAATATTGTTCAGACGACCTTTGGTCTACTTACCGGTTAAATGAATTGTCGGCAGGTATTAAGCGTAATGACGCTCTTCGCCTTTGCCATCGACATTATCGGCACAGCGTTTACATACGGTGGCATGACCTGCTACGCTGCCGATGTCATCGGTGTAGTGCCAGCAACGTTCGCATTTCTCGCCGGTGCTGGCTTTAGCGGTAACGCTCAACTCGTCGGCTTTGTGCACGTTGGCTTTGGAAACCAGCAGGGCAAAGCGCAATTCGTCGCCCAAGGCTTGCAGATAGCCTGCCAAGGCTTCAGGCGCGTGGATATCGACTTCGGCTTGCAGTGATGAGCCGACTGTTTTGTCGGTACGCAGCGGCTCAATCGCGGCGGTCACGGCTTCGCGTACTTCGCGCACGGCTGCCCATTTTTTCACGATTTCGGCTTCGGCTTTTTCGTTAATCGGTGGGAATTCGTGCCATGTGTGGAACAATACGCTGTCTTCTTCGCCGCCGCCGATGATGTCCCACGCTTCTTCACCGGTGAAACACAATACCGGCGCAATCAGCAGCACCAAGCTGCGGGTGATGTGGTACAGGGCGGTTTGTGCGCTGCGGCGGGCGTGGCTGTCGGCTTGGGTGGTGTACAGGCGGTCTTTCAAAATATCCAAGTAGAACGCGCCCAAATCTTCCGAGCAGAATGACACGATGTCTTTCACGGCAAAGTGGAAGGCATAGCGTGGGTAGTAATCACCGGCCACGCGCTCTTGCAGTTGGCGCGCCAAAATCAGCGCGTAGCGGTCAAGCTCGACCATTTGGTCTTGCGGCACGGTGTGTTCAAACGGGTTGAAATCCGACAGGTTGGCAAACAGGAAGCTCAAAGTATTGCGGATGCGGCGGTAGCTTTCGGTCACGCGTTTGAGGATTTCTTTGGAAATTGCCAGTTCGCCCGAATAGTCGGTTGAAGCTGCCCACAGGCGAAGAATGTCGGCGCCAAATTCGTTGTACACTTCTTGCGGCGCAACCACGTTGCCGATGGACTTCGACATTTTGCGGCCGTTTTGATCGACCACGAAACCGTGGGTCAGCAATTGCTTGTAAGGCGCGCGACCCATGGCGGCGCAGCCGGTGAGCATAGACGATTGGAACCAGCCACGGTGTTGGTCGCTGCCTTCCAGATACAAATCGGCCGGCCACGTCAATTCTTCGCGTTGTTTCAACACAGAATAGTGGGTTGAGCCTGAATCGAACCAAACGTCCATGGTGTCGGTGAGTTTGTCGTATTGCTCGCAATCTTCCGCGCTCAACAATTCGCTTTTATCCAGCGAGAACCAGGCTTCAATGCCTTTTTCTTCAATGCGTTGCGCCACTTGTTCCAGCAATTCGGCAGAATTCGGGTGCAATTCACCGCTTTCTTTGTGCACAAAAAAAGTCATCGGCGTGCCCCAGTAGCGTTGGCGTGACACTACCCAGTCCGGACGGCCTTCAATCATTGCTTGCAAACGCGCACGACCCCATGACGGGAAGAATTCGGTGTCGTCCACTGCTTTCATCGCATTGCCGCGCAAGGTTTTGCCGTCGGTGCCCGGTTTGTCCATACCGATAAACCATTGGCCGGTGGCACGGTAAATCAGCGGCGTTTTGTGGCGCCAGCAGTGGGCGTAGCTGTGTTCTAGCTTGGTGTTGCACAATAAGCGGTTGTTTTCTTGCAGCCATTCGATAATCACCGGATTGGCTTCCCACACGGTCAAACCGGCCACGCGCGGCACTTCGCTGATGTAACGGCCTTCGCCGTTAACCGGGTTGTAGAGCTCAATGCCGTATTGGTTGCAGACGGTGTAGTCTTCTAAACCGTGAGCAGGGGCGGTGTGCACCAAGCCGGTACCGGCATCGGTGGTGACGTGGTCGCCGTTGAGCATCACGATATCACGTTCGATAAACGGATGGTTCAAATGCAGGTTTTCCAAATGCGCGCCGGTGGTTTCGGCGACTACATTCATGCCGTCTGAAAGGCCGTAGCGTTTCAGCGCATCTTCTGCCAAATCTTTGGCCAAAACCAAATGGCCTTTGGCGGTGGCAATCAGTTGGTACACCACTTCCGCACCGGCAGAAATCGCTTGGCTGGCAGGGAGTGTCCAAGGTGTGGTGGTCCAAATCACGGCGAAGGCTTCGCCATCAATGCTGTTCACGCCGAAGGCTTTGGCTAATGCGGCGTTGTCTTGAAACAGATAAGCCACGTCGATGGCCGGAGAGATTTTGTCTTTGTATTCCACTTCGGCTTCGGCCAATGATGAGCCGCAATCCAAGCAGAATTGCACCGGCTTGGCACCGCGATACAGATAACCGGCTTTGTAGATTTTGCCCAAAGTGCGCACGGTGTCGGCTTCGGTTTGGAAATCCATGGTGAGGTAAGGGTTGTCCCAATCGCCCAATACGCCCAAGCGGATGAAATCTTTTTTCTGGCGGGCGATTTGTTCGGCGGCATATTCGCGGCACAATTCGCGGAAACGCGCTTTAGGCATGTCTTTGCCGTGCAGCTTTTCCACCATCACTTCAATCGGCAGGCCGTGGCAGTCCCAGCCAGGTACATAAGGCGCATCGAAACCGGCTTGGGTTTTGCTGCGGATGATGATGTCTTTCAGAATTTTGTTGACGGCATGACCGATGTGGATGTCGCCGTTGGCATACGGTGGGCCATCGTGCAAAACGAATTTCGGACGGCCTTTGGTTTTGTCGCGCAATTTTTGGTAGCGTTTTTGTTCGTACCAGCTTTTGAGCCATGCAGGTTCGCGCTTGGCCAGATTGCCGCGCATTGGGAACGGGCTTTCAAGCAGGTTGACGGTTTTGCTGTAATCGGTCATGTTTGTTCTCGGATTTAATGGTGTCACTGGGTTTCAGACGGCCTTTTGTTTGTTAGGCCGTCTGAAAAAAATCATAAAGGGGTATTGTAGCGGAATTGTGTTGTTTTTATAAGGGGTTTGGTGTGTGTTGGGGGAAATAATGGCCTGCTGGGATAAATTGTTTTCAGGTGGTGTTTATTGTTAAACCGAAAAAAATGGGCCTTCATTTGACACATTGAGGAAAAGAGAGTGAAAAGGAGTTTTGTTATTGGTTTATTTTCTCAATTGGAACGTTTGCGCTTCATGGCTGCGCGGCCACCTACTTTTAGCTTCGCAGAAACTTCGTTTTCTTTGCTTCGCCAAAGAAAAGTAGGCAAAAGAAAGGCGACCGCAATTGCAGGTTCGCCCTTTGGGGCGAACTTCCCTCACTACGCAGAATTTTGGCAGCAGGCTCGAATTCGCTGCTTTGGGGCAGCTCAAACACCGAGCCTTTTATCCTGCCAAAATCCTGCTTCGTTCGGCTGCATTCAGCGGGCTAAGCTAGTTTCTCTAAATCATAGCTGCTAAGCAACAGGCCGTCTGAAAAAACATTCCTGTTTTTCAGACGGCCTTTTTGATGACCATCACGGCTGCCAATTTTTCGCTGCTTCCATGTCTTTTAAAATTTGTGTTTTTAATGCGTCGATGTTGTCGAATTTTTGTTCGTCGCGCAGTTTGTGCAAAAAGCGCACGTTTAAGCGTTGGCCGTATAAATCGCCTTGAAAGTCAAACAAATGCACTTCCAGCTTCTGCGTTTTTTTGTTGGACACGGTAGGATTGAAACCAAAGCTGGCCACACCGCGGCGGGTACCGAAGCTGCCGTCGGCTTCGACCACAAACACACCGCTTAGCGCGTAGTGATACGGCGGCAGTTGCACGTTGGCGGTGGGGGCGTTGATAGTGCGGCCGAGTTTTTTGCCATGTTTGATTTTGCCGCTCAACACGTAATCGTGCCCCAGTAATTTGCGCGCGTAGGCCAAGCGGCCGTCTGAAAGGGCTTGGCGCACGGCGGTGCTGCTGGTGCGGATGTCTTCAACGATGACGGAAGGGGTGCGCTCGGTTTGCATGCCGCTTTGGGCTTGCAGCATTTCAAAACCGCCTTCGCGTCCGGCACCGAAGCGGAAATCGTCGCCGATGAGCAGGTAGCGGGTGTTGAGTTTGTCGCGCAGTAAATCATCGATAAAGGCTTGCGCAGGCATGTCGGCGAAGCTTTGGGTAAACGGCAGCACCCACACGATGTCAACACATTCGGTTTGGCGCAATAAATCCAGCTTGGTGCGTAAAGGGGAAATGCGGTAAGGCTGCGGCTTGTTGAATTTTTTGGCAAAAAACTCTTTCGGCTGCGGCTCGAAAATCACCACAACAACCGGCAGGCCGAGTTTGTCGGCTTGTTGTTTGAGGGTTTGCAGAATGTGTTTGTGGCCGAGATGCACGCCGTCGAAGTTGCCGATGGTCACTGTCGCGCCTTGTGGGCATTCGGGCGGGTGATGGCGGCCGAGGTGGATATTCATGGTGGTGGGTGTGTGTTTGAATCAGGTGCTATTGTAAACGCAATCGTGCTTGGGATAAATGCTTCGGAATAAATATGTGTGTCGGGTTGTTTTAGTTGAAAATATGAAAGATGTATATAAATGCTTTCGAGGCCGTCTGAAACGTTTCAGACGGCCTCGATAAAAAAATCAATGCACAGCCACTTTGACTTTCACCGGTTTAACCTGGTAGCCAACTTGGCGCAGGCGCACAATCAAGCCTTGTTTGCCAAACAAATGGGCAGCGCCCACGGCAATCAGGGTCGGTTTGTGTGGCAGGATTTCAATCAGCTTGGGCAGCCAGACTTGGTTGCGATGGGTGAGTAATGTGTCGTACATCAATTCGTGCCACAGCGGATGATCTCGGCGCGGCAGAAATCTCAATTGATACGCGGGATTGGCGATTTCCGCCCATGTTTTTTTAGCACGTTGGTGGCGGTAGTCGTCTTCTAAGCTGATGATGTCGTTTAGAAAGGCTTGGTGGTGTTTTTCCAAAGAATCAAACGAGCGGATGATGGCATCTTCGGGCAGGTGGACAAAATAGCTGAGTTGCTCCGCGCCTTCCAGTGCAATCACCGGCTTATTGAGCTTTTTCGCACGTTGAATCAATAAATTGTCGATGCCGTATTCATAAGAATAGCCCTTGGGATTGAAGGTGCTTTGGGTCAGCAGCCAAAACGCCCATGGTTTGATTTGGCTATCGGGTGAAAAGTCGGCAGGCTCTTGGCCGGTGGCCAACACGTTTTGCAATCGGCGCATGCGTGCGGAGCCCAAGCTTTGTTTTAAAGGGCGGTTGTCAGCCATCATGCGCAGCATGTGCAAGTTATCGGCGGCGCTCATGCTTGATTCGTCGGTTTCGACCGCCAATTGCGACACGCGGTTGAGCGTGTAGCGGTAATCAGCGGGCAGGGTGGCCTTGAGTTTGCCGACGTGAATGGTGCCAAGCAGATAGGAAACCGGCCGTCCGGGTTTGCTGATTTCATAGAGAAACGTATCGGCTTCGGGCGCGCCTTTGGCCGAAGCGGCAGCGGCAAACAGCCACAATAATAAACAGAAGAAATAACGCATGGGATTCAGACGGCCTTTTTTAGAATCATAGATAAGGCCGTCTGAAAGGTGATGCGTTCAGACGGCCTGAGACCTTTGCAAAATCCCCATCTTTGGCACATTTCTTCGTTATGCGCTGCTCGAAAGCTTGCCTATCTTTGTGATATGTCTGCGCTTTCTGCGCTGCTCTCACTTCGAACTGTACTCAAATCTGGGGTTTTGCAAAGGTCTCAACGTGGCTAATCGTTTAAATCAAATTACCACCAAAATGGATGGTAAAACGGTCGGCGCCAGCCCCAATCGTCGTAATAGTCGCGGTAATAGCGGGCTTCGCGCAATTTTTCTTGTGCGATGTGGTTTTGCCACGCCATTTTGTAGCAGGCTTGGAACATCGGATCGGCGACTTTATCAACGTATTTCAAGCGGAATTCTTGCTGTTCTTTGCTGGAAAGCGCCGTAGATTGCTCGGCTTGTTCAAACTGCTTTTGCATTAATAATGCGGTGTCTTTGTCGCACTGGGCGGCGAGCGCTACTTGCAGATTTTGTTCGTAACGTTTTTGCGCGGCGGCACGCTCGGCTTTTTGTTCGGGCGTGGTGGCGCAGGCAGCGAGTGTGGAAATCGCGCCAAGAATCAATAAGCTGCGTATATTTTTCATGTGTTGCCCCTGATTGAGTTGGTAAGGTTTAATGTACGCCATTTTATTGCGTTTTAGCAAGCGGTAATATTGTTGCTTCAGGTTTGGTTTATGCGGCGGCGGGTCTGTTATGATTGTGTTTGCAAAATCAATATTCGGGGCGTGAGGCCGTCTGAAAAAAAACAAGGGAATAGGTTGGCATGAGTGAGCATCAGCAAGCGGCAGCGCGCAGAAACAAGACGCACAACAAGCGGCATGAGCGCCTGCATGCGCCACCTTTTTGGCAGGCGGATCGGCCGTATTTGCGCGAGCAGAATATTTCGGATGTGCGGTTTCGCCGATTGGGCTATGTGATGGCACTGCTGGCCGGTGCGATTAATGCCGGGGGCTTTTTCGCGTTTGCCCGCTACACCTCGCATGTCACCGGTTCGCTTTCTTTGGTGGCGGACATGGTTTATCTGCGCGAATGGGGTGTATTGCTGGTGGCGTTGATTAGCGTGATTTGTTTTGTGATGGGTGCGGCGCATTCGAGCTGGGTGATTTTGTGGACTCAGCAAAAGCGTTTTCGCGGCAGCTATGGCTTTTCTATGTGGCTGGAAGCGGTTTATCTGTTGATTTTTGGTTTGTTCGGCGCCACCGCTTTTCAGCTTGATTTCGGCTTTGGGCAGTTTGCTTTGCCGTCTTTGGCGTTGTTTTTGCTCTGCTTTATTATGGGTATGCACAATACGGTGATTACTTTGCTATCGGGCGGGGCGATTCGCTCAACACACATGACCGGTTCGGCCACCGACTTGGGCATTGAGTTATCCAAGGTGATGTATTATTCAAAACAACATCATCCGCGCCTGCCGTATATTCGCGTCAATAAGCCGAAAATGTGGTTGCTTTCAGGTTTGATGGCGACGTTTACTTTAGGCGGCATAATCGGTGCATTGGGCTATCAGGCCATCGGTCATCATTTTGCTTTGCCTGTGGCGGTGGTGTTGTTTGTATTGGGTGCGGGGTCGGTGGGTTATGATGTGAAAGTCAGATTGAAATTTATCTTGCTGCGCTGGTATCAGAAACATCGTGAAAATGTAAAGAAATAAGCGCAAAGCAACCATCAATCTGCTTGGAAAAGCGATAAACGGTAGTGTGTCATCACAAAATCGTTAGCGCATGAATAGCTTTGTAATATCGGGTTAAACGTGCTTTTAAGCATTTGAAATGTTGGTTATGATAACCATGTGTAAAAGTTGGCTTGGAGAGAAATAAGCCGGCAACCTATTTTCAGACGGCCTAGTAACAGGCACGTTTTTATCGAAAGGAAAACCATGAAATTCTTGAAACCTTTGACACTGGCCATCGTTGCCGCTCCTTTGGCTTTGGCAGGCTGTGTGACCAACCCGACTACCGGTCAGCAAACCGCCAGCAAAACCGCTGTTTACGGCTTGGGCAGCGCGGCTGTGTGCGGCATCGTGGGTGCATTGACCCACGGCAGCAAAGGTGCACGTAACTCAGCCTTGGCGTGTGGCGCAGTGGGCGCAGGTGTAGGCGGCTACATGGATTACCAAGAGAAAAAACTGCGTGAAAGCTTGGCCAATACCAACGTAGAAGTAGAGCGTCAAGGTAACCAAATTAAATTGGTTATGCCTGAAAACGTAACCTTCGCCACCGGTAGCGCCGCGTTGAGTACCAACGCACAAAACGCTTTGGCCGCTGCGGCACAAACTTTGGTTCAATACCCAGACACCACTTTGACCATCAACGGCCATACCGACAACACCGGTTCTGACGCCATCAACGAGCCATTGTCTCGCAACCGCGCACAATCTGTGGCTACTTACCTGCAATCACGCGGTGTGAGCGGTTCACGTTTGAGCACTGCCGGTTACGGTTCACGTCAACCAATCGCGTCTAACGCCACTGCCGAAGGCCGTGCGCAAAACCGTCGCGTGGAAGTGTTGATCAACCCTGATCAAAACGCCATCCGTGCTGCGCAACAACAAATGTAATCATTGTTGATTCATTAACAAACAGGCCGTCTGAAACAATGAACTGTCCCCCAATTCTTGGACAAGTTAATAATCTTTCTCAAACAGCCTGTTCAAGCTGGGTTCTGTAAGCCACAGGACTCAGCTTTTTTAAATTCAAACTAATACGTTCATAATTGTAGTAACGTATGTAATCATCTATCACTTTGGTCAATTCTGCCACCGATAACACACCTTCCTGATAGAAGCTTTCCACTTTTAATGTCCCGAAGAAACTCTCCATCGGTGCA